>CALXKG010000064.1 GCA_944388825.1 uncultured Clostridia bacterium
AGGAGCGGCCCCAGCCCATCCGCTGGAACTACGAAGAACTGAAGGCGGGGCTGACCGAGGCCCTCGCCGCCTACAAAGGGCGGGTCTATACGGCCGAGAATATCGGCGCAGCGAAAAAGGACCGGGCGGCGCTTAATAAACTGGCGTCTGCGCTCTCGGACAAGCGGAAGGAGCTGAAGGCCCGCTGCCTGGAGCCGTACCAGCTTTTTGAGCAGCAGACGGGCGAGCTGATCGCCCTCATCAAGGAGCAGTCAGACGCGATCGACGTCCAGGTCAAGGCCTACGAGTCCGACCGGGCGGATAAGAAGCGGGAAGAGATCGAATCGTTTTACCGGGAAAAGTTCCCGGACCTTGTGGGGCTGATCCCCTACCGGCAGATCCACAATCCCCGGTGGCTGAATGTCACCTATGAGATGAAGAAGATCCAGATGGAGCTTGAGGAGCGGATGGGGCAGGTCCGGCAGGACCTTAAAACGGTGGAGGCGCTGGAAACCCCCTTCCGCGCCCAGATTGAGGCGAAGTTCCTCGAAACCCTCTCCCTCGGCCAGGCGATGGCCGAAAAGGTGCGGCTGGAGGAATCGGAGCGGAAGATGGCGGATTACCGGGCGGAGCAACAGGAAATGCTGCCGCAGTCCGAACCTGGACCGTCCGTTCCCGTTCAGCTGCCGGATGAAACTACAAAACATGAAGAACCGCTCTACACCGTCGATTTCCGGGTGACCGGGACGAAGGGCCAGTTGAAAGCGCTCCAGCGTTTTCTCAAGGAAAATCAGATTGCATATGGAAAGGTTGTGTGACAGATGACAGTTGGAAATACATTGCAGAAATCACCGGTGCGGGACAAGGCGATCTCGTTCGAGGTGGGTGGGCAGGAGGTAAAGCTCTCCCCGTCGATCGTCAAAAACTACCTGGTGAGCGGGAACGGGAACGTCACCGACCAGGAAGTCGTGATGTTTTTAAACCTCTGCAAATTTAACCGCTTAAACCCGTTTTTGCGGGAGGCCTATCTCATCAAATACGGTTCTTCCCCGGCGACGATGGTGGTCGGCAAGGACGCGATCTTAAAGCGGGCGATGCGCAACCCGCGGTACAGCGGCTTCCAGGCGGGGGTCTATGTCGTCCGGCAGGACGGGGCGCTGGAGGAGCGGACAGGGGCGCTCCTCCTCCCCGGCGAGACGCTCTGCGGCGGCTGGGCAAAGGTGATGGTCAAGGGATTCGACTGCCCGGTCGAGGCGGCGGTCTCGTTTGAAGAGTACTGCCAGCGGAAAGACGGCAAGGCCACCTCCAACTGGGCTATAAGGCCCGGGACGATGATCCGCAAGGTCGCGCTGGTGCAGGCGCTGCGGGAGGCGTTTCCGGAAGACCTTTCGGACATGTATGCCGCCGAAGAGATGGGGATGGACGAGCAGGCGCTGAGCCACAACCCGGTAGTGCTTTCTCCGGAACCCACTCCCGCGCCGGCCCTGCCCGTCCGGGAAGTACCGGCGGCGCAGCAGCCTGCACAGCCCGCCCGGGCGGAAACGCCGGCGCAGCCGCCCGAGCCGCCGGAAGAGGAAGACCCCTTCGATTTCTTCGACGGGGAATAACAGGGGAAAGGGGGCCGCCGGATGGCCAGACCGCGCAAAGCGGGGCTTTCGTACTTTCCTCTGGATGTGGATATATTTGACGCCGATTATAAGATCATCGACCTGCTCGAACGCTTCGGCCCAAAGGGGTTTGCGGTGTACATCGCCGTCCTGTGTATGGTCTACCGGGAGGGATACTGCCTCGAAATCCCGATGCGGAGCTTGCAGGCGCAGCTGGGGAAGATGATCGGCAACCGCTGGTTGACGGATAAAGCGCTTGTCCCGGACGTAATCAGCTTCTGCGGGGAATTGGGGCTCTTTGACGCGGGCCTCCTGCAGCAGGGCGTGATTACGTCGGCCGGCATCCAGCGGCGCTATCGGGAAGCGACAAAGCGCAGCAAAACGAGGATCGAAAAATACCGGCTTCTGGAGGCGGAAACCCCGGAGGCCGGCGAAAGCGCAGCCGAAAAAAACGTTTCTGAAACAAAAAACGGGGTTTCCGCGGCAGAAACCCCCATTTCTGACGCAGAAACGCCCCAAAGAAAAGTAAAGGAAAGAAAAGAAAACCAAAGTAAAGAAAATAAGAGAAAAGAAAATTCTCTCCCCCCGGGGAGAGAAGAGGAAACGCCGCCGCAATTTTGCGGCGGATCCCCCCCGCCCCCGGAAGAGAGAGAAGGTGCGCCATCTGTTTATCAGCTTTACGGCCGGTTCCGGAATGTGCGGCTGACACCGGACGAGTACCGGGCGCTGGCGGCGGAAACGGGGGAGGCGGACGCCCTCATCGACAAGCTGTCGGCCCATATGGCCGCCACCGGCAGGCAGTACCGGAACCACTTTGCCCGGCTGCTCCAATGGGATATGGAAGACCGGGCGAAGGGGAAGGGAAAACCGAAAAACGGGCCGAACAATGGGCCGAACAATGGGCCGAACAATGGGTTCGGGGGGCCGAGCTTCGACCTGGAGGCATTCCAGAACCAGGGGTTCGACCTGCCCGACCTGCCCAGTCCGCCCGGCTGCGATATCCGGGGAATGGAACAGGCCGGGTTCGGCCTGCCCGACCTGCCGGAGCTGCCGCGCGTTTGAGATCCCCGGACAGGGTTTATGCTGCCCGGCAGGGGCCGGGAGCCTGAAGCGGCGGACGCCTTTGTCCGGCGGCTTATCCATATCCTACAGCCGCTTCATCCGCCTGACCGCCTCCAGCAGCGCTTCCCGCTGGTTGGGGTAGTCGCCCCGGGAGGCCCCGGCCGTCAGCCGGCGCAGCGCGGCGCCGATCTCCGGGCCTTTCAGCCCGATGCCCAGAAGGTCGCGCCCGTTTACCGCCAGTTCCGCCGGGGTGAGGGGCGGCCCTTCGGCCAGCAGGCTGACGGCCGCCTGTTCCAGCCGGTCCAGCTCCGGCCAGCGGTCGGAATATTCCCGGTTCTGGGCCGCGTTGTCCGCCCGCTTGACCGCAAGGAGGCGGAAAAACTGCTCTTTCCCGAGGGTGCGCAGCCAGAAGGCCAGGTGCGCCCGGCCGGCGGGGATGGGGGCGTCGTGCCAGCGGATCAGCTGCACCACCTTTTTCCGCTCCGCCTTCGGCATCGTCAGCCGGGTGAGGATCTCCTCCGCCATCGCGGCCGACAGGGCGGCGTGCCCCTTGAAGTGGGCGCGCCCGTCCTCGTCCGGGACAAACCGGCCGGGTTTGCCGATGTCGTGCAGCAGGAGCGCCCACCGCACCGCCGCCGCCGGCGGGGCGGCCCCGACCGCGCAGGCGGTGTGCCCCCAGACGTCGTAGAGATGGTAGGGGGTGTTCTGCGGGAAGCCCGCCATCGGGGCCAGTTCCGGGACGGCGGCGGCGAGCACCTCCGGGAATAGGCTGAGGGCCGCCCGGACCTCTTCGCCGCAGAGCATCCCGTCCAGCTCCGCGTAGACCCGTTCCCGCGAGATCCGCCCCAGCATCGGGCAGCAGGCGCGGAAGGCAGCGGCCGTCGCCTTTTCGGGGACAAGGCCCAGGCGGGCGTAAAACCGCAGCCCCCGCAGGATCCGCAGCGGGTCCTCCCGCATCCGCTCCATCGGTTCCCCGACCGCCCGCAGCCGGCGCTCCCGGAGGTCGGAAAGGCCGTTGAAGGGGTCGTAAAAGCCGAGGACGGGATGGAGGGCCATCGCGTTGACGGTGAAGTCCCGGCGGGAAAGGTCCTCCCGGAGGCTGCCGGTAAACCGTACCCCGTCCGGATGGCGGAAGTCGGAATAGTCCCCCTCCACCCGGAAGGTGGTGATCTCCAGCGCCATCCCGCCGATGGTCAGCCCGACCGTCCCGTGCCGTTCCCCCTTGCGGTTGACGGGACAGCCGGGGAACAGGGCGAGCACCCGCTCCGGCGGGGCGGCGGTCGCCAGGTCCCAGTCGTGGGGCGGCGTCCCGAGCGCCGCGTCCCGGACGCAGCCCCCGACCGCCCAGCATTCATACCCCGCCCGTTCCAGCGTCCGGATCGCCTGCCGCACCGGCTCCGGCCAGCGGACGGCGGGCCTGCGGCGGGTCACAGGGTGAGCGGGGCGAAGACCCCGCCGACGCAGCGGGCCAGGTCCCCGGGGGCCAGCTCCACCTGCGCGCCGATCCGCCCGGCGCTGACGGCGATCGTCCGCATCCCCTGCGCCGACAGGTCGATGTAGGTGGGGTAGAGCTTTTTCATCCCCACCGGCGAACAGCCGCCCCGGACATAGCCGGTGATGTGGGTCAGCTCGGCGGCGTGCACCATCGAGACGGCCTTTTCCCCGGCGGCCCGGGCGGCGGCTTTCAGGTCCAGCTCCTTCCCGACCGGGATGACGAAGATGAAAAAGCGGACCGGCCCGCTCCCCCGGGTGACCAGGGTCTTGAAAACCGTTTCCGGCGGGAGGCCGGTCAGCCGGGCGACGGTCTCGCCGTCTACCGGCTTGCCTTCATGCGGGTAAAAGTGGGGGGTATAGGGGATCTTCGCCTGGTCCAAAAGCCGCATGACGTTTGTCCTGTAATGTTTTTTTGCCAATGGTCACAGCCTCTTTCTTCCTGGTCCCGTCCCAGTTTAATCGCACAGCCCGTGCTTTTTCATCGCAAGGTAGATGCCGTCCTGCCCGGCGTCCGCCGTCACCTCGTCCGCGATCGCCTTCAGGCCCTCTTTGGCGTTGCCCATCGCGATGCCGTGGGCGACATACCGGATCATCCGCGCGTCGTTCATCCCGTCGCCGAAGGCGTAGGTGTTTTCCCGGGGGATGCCGAGGTGCCGGATCAGCCGGCCGATCGCGTAGGCCTTGTCCGAATCGGGCGCGGTCAGTTCCCCCGAGTTTTCGCCGAAGGCGGGGACGGTGTGGCGGATGATGGTGAACCTTTCCCCGAAGACCCGCTCGATCTCTTCCCAGGGGACCTCCGGGTTTTCCAGGAAGGAGGCCTTGTTATAGGGGACGGGGGAGGCGGGGATGGGGCGGATCTGGTCGATAAAGTCGCTGCCCGCCTCCTTGCGCCTGCGGGCGGCGGGGTCGTGCTCCCAGTCGCCGTAGAGCATCCGCTCCAGCCGGGGGACGAGGCCGGTGCTGCCGAACAGCCCCTCGTTGCTCTCCAGGTAGTAGTCAAAGCCGCGGCTGTCGAAATAATCCCGCAGCAGCCGCAGCGATTCCCCGCCGATCACATGGTGGTAGAGCATTTCCGTTCCGATCTGCACATAGCTGCCCCCGGCGCCGATCACCCCGTCGAACCCGACGTCCAGGATAAACGGGTAGATCTCGGCGGCGCTGCGGCCGGTGCAGAGGTAGCAGAGGTGGCCCTTTGCCCGGGCGGAACGGATGGCGCGGACCGCCGAATCGGGGATCTGTTCCCGCGGGCCGCCGGTCACCAGCGTCCCGTCGACATCGAAGAAGATGATGCTTTTTTCCATTTTGTTTTCTCCTTTTTGACATGCAGCCTGCATCCGCCCGGCATAAAACGCCCCGGTTTGCGTTCGTTAACCCGCAATTCACAAAATCCGGTAGAAGCCGTCCGGAAACTGCCCTATAATAGAAGGCAGAACCAGACGAAAGGAAGGGATCGGAATGCCCGCGGCATATGCCCACTATGTATTTGGCGACCGGGTGCTCCCGCTGCTGCCGGAGCACCTGCAGGTGATGATCAACGGCGACCCCCGCTGCCGGGAGATGTATAACCTCGGCGTACAGGGCCCGGACTTTTTCTACTTTTACCGGATCTACATCCCCTTCAACCCGGTGATCTCGACCGGCATCCGCCTCCACCACGAGAGCGCCGAGCCCTTTTTCCTGCGGGCGCGGCGTCTGCTGCGGCGGGAGTTCAGCGTCGAGCTGTATTCCTACCTTCTGGGTTTTATGACCCACTTCATGCTGGACTCCGCCTGCCACCCGTATATCCTTAAGCGGATGAAGCAGGCCCCCGCCACCCATCACGAGATCGAGAGCGAGTTTGACCGGATGCTGATGCTGGAGGACGCGAAAAACCCCTTCACCCACAACCCCGCCGCCTACTGCGACCCGTCCCTCGAAAACTGCCGGCTGATCGCCCGGCTGTTCCCGGAGACCGGCCCGGAAGCGGTGCGGGAGGGGATGCGGATGATGAAGGCGGCCAAAGGGCTGCTGCGGGCCAACTGGCTGCCCAAGCGGGTGGTGCTCTACAACCTGACAAAGCTGTTCCAGGTGCGGGGGATGATGCTGACCCGGGAGGTGCGCCCGGGCTGCGCCGCGAGCAACCGGGAACTGCGCCGGCTGTTCGACGAGGCCCTGCCCGAGACGGCGGCGCTGATCGAGGGGTACGACGGGCTGCTCTTTACCGGCAGGCCGCTGCCCGCCCGCTTCCGCCGCAATTATGAGACGCTGCGGCGGTTCCCGCCGGCGGGGAAAAAGCCCGCGCCCAAGGGAAAAGGCAAAGGGTAAACGGGTACGCCCCCCGGGCCGGCGCGCCGCCGGTCCCTTCTGTTCCAGTATACCAGATATAGATAGAAATGGCAAGGGAAAAGGGCGAAAAGTTGGGCGGTTTGGCGAAAGAGGGCGGCCGGCCCCGCCGGTGTAAAGGAATCCTGAATTTTCCCGCCGGGCGTTGGAAAAACCGCCCCGGCGTGGTATAATAATCCCGTAGTTTCCCTGGCCTTCCGGGGCGGGCAGGCCGCCCCCGCAGGGAAATCCCCCATGAAAGATTGGAAGTGGTACCGATGATCACCTATAAGCTCTATATGATCCGGCCCGGCCTGACCGCCGGGAACCTGGACGGCCGCTACATCGGCTCGACCGACCTCCCCCTCTGCCGAGAGGGGAAGGAGCGGCTGCTGCACCTGGCCAAAACCCGCGCGTACCCCGGCGTCGGGCGGGTCTACGCCCCCTCCCAGAAGCGGGCGGTCGAGACGGCGGAGATCCTCTTCCCCGGGCATACCGTCTATCCGGCGGACGATCTGCGGGAATACGGCTTCGGCGTGCTGGAAAATAAGACGGCCGCCGAGCTGCGGGATACCCCCGCCTTTAAACAGTGGATGGCCACCGGGATGCGGGACGCGCCGCTGGGCGGGGAGGACAAGACCGCCTTTTTAAACCGCTGCGAGGCGGGGTTTGCGGCGGTGCTGGAGGATATGATGCGCGGCCGCGTCACCGCTGCCGCCCTCATCTGCCCCGGCGGGATCATGATGAACCTGCTGGCCCGCCACGGCTACCCGAAGCTGGAGCCGCTCCGGTGGAAGGCGGAGCCGGGGGAGGGGTATACCGCCCTCGTCACCGCGTCGATGTGGCAGCGGGCCGGCGTCTTCGAGGTGGTCGACCCGATCCCCTATATCAAGGGCGACCGGCATGAGCCGTCCGCCTACGGCGTCTACGACCTGGAGGAAAGAGGATGACCGCGGGCTACGGTCGCCCGCCGGAAGGGTTTGCGGAAGCCCCGCCGCCCGTCCGGCTCTACCGCCGGGTCAAGGGGGACGCCCGCCGGGCGCTTTGCAGCCGCTGGGGCAAGGCGGCGGCGGGGGTGCTGTTCCTCGCCGGGTGCCTGGCGGTCTTTTCGCTGCTGGCGGCGGTGATCGCCGGGGTGCTGGGGCTGCCGGCAAAGGGGATCGCGCTGGAAGACGGGGTTTTGCGGCTCTCCCCCGCCCGGATGGCGGTGGACGGGGCGGTCTGCCTGCCGGGGGCGGCGCTGCTGCCGCCGCTGATGACCGGGTACTGCGCCTTCCTGTACCGGCTGGCGGCCGGGGAAGAGGCGGCGCTGGGGGAGATCTTCCAGCCGCTGCAGGACGCGCGGCTGTGGGTAAGGTCAGTGGGGATGTTTTTCTGCCTGCTGCTGCTCTTTGCCGCCAGCACCGCCCTGTTCCTCGCCCCGGGCGCGGGGCTGATGGCGCTGGCCCTGCGGCTGCCGGGCAGCGCCGGCCTGCCGGCCCTTTACCGGCTGGGGCTGCTGCTTTTGGGGGTGCTGCTGCTGCCGGCGGGGGCGGCGGGGTCGGCCTGCTTCCTCACCCGGTTTATCCCGGCGCCCTTCCTGCTGGCGGCGGGGGAGGGGGGCGTCTTCCGCTGCCTTTCCCGGTCGGTGCGGGCGACCAGAGGGTACCGGGGGGAGCTGTTTGCCCTTTCCCTCTCGTTTATCCCGCCCTGCCTGACGCTGGTTTTCCTGGCGCCGGGGGTGTTCGTCATCCCCTACCTGCTCTGCTCCTTCGCCCTCTTTTCCCGCTTCCTCTCCGACCGGCTGGCCCGGCAGGATGCAGGAAAAACAGAATAAGCTGCAATTTATTCGCCGCTTTAACGGGACAAACTTTTTGCGCCCGCCGGAGCGGCGATGGCTTTTTTTTACGGAAGTCCCGGGGAGGGGAGCCGGGAGGCCGGAAAAAAATTTGACGGACGCCAAAAAAAATATTGCAATTTATGCCGGGATGGTGTATAATAAGACCACAGCGCGGGATGTCGGACAGCCCGCCGGAAACATAAGGAGGAACCGAACATGGGATTGAAAAACGCATATTTGCAGAATGTTTTAGCCGAGGTCGAAAGACGGGACGCCGGGGAGCCTGAGTTCTTACAGGCGGTCACCGAGGTGCTGGAGTCGCTGGAGCCGGTCGTCGAGGCCAGGCCCGAGCTGGAAAAGCTGAACATCGTCGGCCGCCTGGTCGAGCCGGAGCGGTTTATCCAGTTCCGCGTCCCGTGGGTGGACGACTGCGGCGGCGTCCACGTCAACCGCGGCTACCGGGTCGAGTTCAACTCGGCCATCGGCCCCTACAAGGGCGGCCTGCGGCTGCACCCGACCGTCTGCACTTCGGTCATCAAATTCCTGGGCTTTGAACAGTGCTTTAAAAACGCCCTGACCACCCTGCCGATGGGCGGCGGCAAGGGCGGCTCCGACTTCGATCCCAAGGGCAAGTCGGATATGGAGATCATGCGCTTCTGCCAGTCGTTCATGACCGAGCTGCAGCGCCACATCGGCCCCAACACCGACGTCCCGGCGGGGGATATCGGCGTCGGCGGCCGGGAGATCGGCTATATGTACGGCCAGTATAAGCGGATCCGCAACGAGTTCACCGGCGTCCTGACCGGCAAGGGCCTGACCTACGGCGGGTCGCTGGCGCGGACCGAGGCGACCGGCTACGGGCTGTGCTACTTCACCGAGGAGATGCTCTCCTGCATGAAGGGCGACTCCTTCAAGGGCAAGACGGTGGTCATCTCCGGCTCCGGCAACGTCGCGATCTACGCCTGCCAGAAGGCGACCGAGCTGGGCGGCAAGGTCGTCGCGATGTCCGACTCCAACGGCTATGTCTACGACCCGAACGGCATCGACCTGGACGTCGTCAAGCAGATCAAAGAGGTCGAGCGGGGCCGCATCAAGGAATATGTTTCCCGCGTCCCGGGTGCCGTCTACACCGAAGGGTGCAGGGGCATCTGGACCATCAAATGCGACATCGCCCTCCCCTGCGCGACCCAGAACGAGCTGGACGA
>CALXKG010000065.1 GCA_944388825.1 uncultured Clostridia bacterium
GGCCCCGGGCCGTGAAAATCGCCAAAGCGTAAATCCTGCAATCTGATCCCCTCCGCTTTCTACCGGTTGTTAAGAGAGAGTATGCGGGGGACGGGGGTTTTATGTGGGCGGGGAAACCGGGATCCTATGCCGTGCAGACGGGAAACGTCTTCCGCGCCCTTTGGCAATTCATGTTGACAAAATCGGGCCCGTCTGGTATACTGAATATTAATAAGGTAGAAAAGGGGCGGAAAATATGAATATTGGCGAACTGTCCAGACGGTCGGGCGTGCCGGCTTATAACCTGCGGTTTTACCGGAAGGCCGGGATACTGCCGCGGGAAAAGGACTGCGGCGGCGGGACCGTCCTGCTGATGCGGCGGGTGCGGCTGCTGCGGTCGATGGGCGTTCCGCTGGAAGAAGTGCGGAAGCTGGCCTCCGGGCAGGAGACGCTTATTTCCGTCCTTTTCCGGCAGCACTACGATCAGCGCCCGGGGACGCCGGATTGGGTCAGGCAGGCGGCGGACGCGCTGTTGGAGCAGAAGGCGTCTTTTGCCGCATTTGACCCGGAACCGTTTTCGGCATACCTGTCTGAAATGCCGCCGGAGGGGCGGATGCCCTACGCCAGCTGCCCCTGGCGGCGTTATTTTGCCCGGGTGACGGACAACATGGTCTATGGCGCGGTTATCCTCCTCCTCTTTTTCCTCTTCCGGGTCTGGCGGGGGCCGTGGTATATCGGCCTGTTGGAAATGGTGCTCTCCATCCTCCTGACCCTCTGCCTGGAGCCGCTGTTTCTGCATTTCTGCGGCGCGACGCCCGGCAAGGCGCTCTTCGGCCTGCGCCTGCGCCGGGCGGACGGCGGGAAACTGACCGTTCGGGAGGGGGTTGCCCGCACCTGGGGAATGCTGCTGCATGGACAGGGGCTATATATCCCGCTGTACAGCCTTTACCGTCTGACCCGCTGTGGATTTGACTGCAACCGGGACGGGCGGCGGATGGAGTGGGACTATGACGGGGACGGTACGCCCTATTCCTATACCGCCCCCCTGCGGACAGCGGTCCCCCGGGTGGCCGGGTTTGCCGCCTGCCTGGCGGCCTTCGGGCTGGCTGCGGCCGTAGGGGCGATGGCGGAATATGTCCCGCTGTATACCGGCGGGGTGGATGCCGCGCAGTTTGCCGGTAATTTCAACTACTATATCCGCCACGACGTCTACCCGGATGGAACGGCTGTCTACCTGCTGGACAAAGAGGGGAACTGGTACAAGGCGCCGGGATCGGGCAACATAGTCGTCATGGATTTCAGCGGCGGGGAAGATCGGCTGCCGCCCCCGTTTACCTACACGGTCGAGGACGGCGCGGTGACCGGCGTCTCCTTTACCGATACCCGGGAAGGGGTATCCTATACCGGGTTAAACCAGGGGTACATCTGGAAGATCGCCCTCTCGCTTTCGGGCGGCTGGAACCCGGTGGGGAACGTCACGCTGCTGGACCGGCTGGAGAAGGAGATGGACGCACATATCGGCGAGGGGTACGCGTTTGAGGCGGGCAACGTCGCCGTCAGCTGGGATGTGTCGATGGAGGGGCTTGAAGATTATTCGATCGGGTATTTTGCCCTGTCCGGCAGGGAAGGGGCCTATACCCAGACGGTGACGGTCCGGAAAATCCGTTAACAGAAAAGCGCCTCCGGCAAAAACCGGAAGCGCTTTTGTCATTTGGCCAGCCGCTCGATCCATCGCCGCAGCCCGTCGTAGGTCGTCTCCTCCGGCAGCCAGGGCTGCACCCGGGGCAGGTCGTGGCAGAGGGCGGTGTAGCTGTCCAGCGGGAAGAAGTTCTCCATCGGCATCACCTCGGGGATAAGATACCCGGAGCGGGCGGAAATTATGCCTCCTTTTCCGCCGCCAGCAGGACTTTGACGCCGGCCGTTTTCAGCGCCTCTGCGATCGGGACGGGGGGCGGGGCGTCGGTCACCAGGGTGTCGATGCCGGAGAGGGGGCAGATCTCGTAGAGGCAGACGGCGCCGAACTTGCTGCTGTCGCACAGCAGCACCTTCCGACCCGAACAGGCGAGCATCTGCCGCTTGATCGCCCCCTGTTCCAGCGTGCTTTCGGTGATGCCGGTCTCGGTCAGGCCGCCGCAGGAGATGAAACAGTAGTCCGGCCGCAGGCGGGAGAGGTAGTCCAGCGTGTCCGCCCCGTAGAGGGAACCGGTGTTGGGCCGCACCGTCCCGCAGGCGATCACCACCCGGATCTCCGGGTCCTCCGCCAGCAGCAGGGCGTTGCGCAGGCCGTTGGTGATGGCGGTCAGCCCCGCTTTGCCGGACAGGGAGGGGATCATCGCGCCGGCGGTCGAGCTGGAGTCGAGGAAGAGGGAGCTGGACGGGACCACCAGCCCCGCACCCAGCTCGCCGATCCGTTTTTTCTCCCGGCGGTTCTGCTGCTCCCGCACCCGGGCGGAGGCCTCGTCGCCGCTGGACTCGAACAGGACCGCCCCGCCGTGGGAGCGGCGGATCAGGCCCTCGTTTTCCAGGCTGGCCAGGTCCCGGCGGATGGTCGAGCCGGAGGCGTAGAGCATCTGGGACAGCTCCGCCACCGTCGCGGATTTTTTCTGCCGGAGGATGGAAAGGATCTCCTCCTGCCGTTCAAGGGTGAGCATTGGAATCCTCCTTTTGCTGGCAGGTTTGGGTTCTGTCTGACGGTTTCCGCTCCAACCTGCCCATTTATGCTCTTATTATCGCGTATTTCTGCGCATTTGTCAAGTTCACGGTCAAATATGGACAAATTTTGCAAAGTGTGGTATGCTTAATCCAGCAAGAAAAACGGCCGCCGCCCGCATTTTGAGACGGCGGCATGAAAGGATGGGAAGCCCATGAAACGGATTCTGGCTTTTGACTTCGGCGCTTCCAGCGGCCGGGCGATGCTGTTTACCTATGATGGCGGCGCGCTCCGGATGGAAGAGATCCACCGGTTTGCAAACGATCCGGTGCCGGTAAACGGGACGCTGACATGGGACGTACTGCGGCTGTGGTTTGAGATCCGCACCGCCCTGACCAAAGCGGTCAATCTCGGCGGGTTCGACGCGGTCGGCATCGATACCTGGGGGGTCGATTTCGGGCTTTTGGACAAGCGGGGGGACCTGATCGGCAACCCGGTCCACTACCGCGACCGCCGCACCGTCCCGGTGCCGGAGGAGGCGTTTCAAAAAGTCCCGCAGGGGGAGATCTACGCCCGCACCGGCATCCAGTTCATGCATTTCAACCCCCTCTACCAGCTGTATTACCTGGCGCATCATGAGCCGGAAAAGCTGGAGGCCGCCCGGATGCTGCTCCAGATCCCCGACCTGTTCGCCTATTTCCTGACCGGCGTCCGGAAGGGGGAGCGGACCAACGCCTCCACCACCAATATGCTAAACCCGGTCACCCGGGAGTGGGATGTGGAGCTGCTCCAAAAACTCGGCATCCCGACCCATATGCTGCCGGAACTGATCGACGCCGGTACGGTTTACGGCAATATCCGCCCGGAGCTGTGCAAAGAGCTGGGCCTCAAACCGGTACCGGTCATCGCCGTCGGCACCCATGACACCGCTTCCGCCGTCGTCGCGGCGCCGGCCGCCGAAAAGGATTTTGTCTACATCAGCTGCGGCACCTGGAGCCTGTTCGGCACCGAGGCGGACGCCCCGGTCCTGACGCCCGAGAGCGAGGCCTTCAACTTTACCAACGAAGGGGGCTACGGCGGGAAGACCCGTCTCCTCAAAAACATCATGGGCCTCTGGCTCATCCAGGAGTCCCGCCGCCAGTGGAGAAGGGAAGGGGAGGAAGTCTCCTTCAACCAGCTGGAACAGGAGGCACTGGCCGCGAAACCCTTCCAGTGCTTTGTCGACGTCGACGCCCCCGATTTCGAGGGGCCGGGCGACCTGCCGGGGAATGTGAAGGACTACTGCCGCCGCACCGGGCAGTATGTACCGGGGACCCGCGGGGAAGTGATGCGCTGCATCTATGAAAGCCTTGCGATGAAGTATAAATATACCTTTGAGAACCTCCAGACCATCACCGGCCGCCGTTACCATACCATCCACATTCTAGGCGGCGGGATCAAGGACGGGCTGCTCTGCCGGATGACGGCGGACGCCTGCGGGGTAAAGGTGCTGGCGGGGCCGGCCGAGGCGACCGTCACCGGCAACGCCCTGGTGCAGCTGATCGCGCTCCATGAGATCCAAGACCTTGCCGGGGCGCGGGAGGTGGTGCGCAGTTCGACGCCGCTCCAGACCTATACGCCCGAATCCCCGGAAGGCTGGGACGCCGCCTACGGCGCATTTTTGAAAGCCATCGGCAGGTAAGGGGGCAACAGTGGGAATGCCCACCGCTGTCCGCTGGCCCCGGCGGAATTTCTCCCCTGGCTTTGTGGGAACCGGGGGAGAGAGGCCGCCATGCCTTAAATAGATCATGAATATAAAAGAAGAATGAAAAATAAATCATGGTGGACCGGCCGCGGGCGGCCTCCATCATGATTTGGTTTTCGATACAAGCAGCAGGCAATTCATCATTTTCCCGGCCCTTTTGATGGGCTGAGAAGAAAGGACGGTCATCATGCGCGAAGAATCCATTTTGAAAGCCTATGAGCTGGCGAAGGAAGCCTACGCAGAAATCGGGGTCGACACCGACGCCGCGCTCGAAAAGGTAAAAGAGGTCCCCGTTTCGATCAACTGCTGGCAGGGGGACGACATCGCCGGCTTCCTCTTTAAGGACAACGCCCTGTCGGGCGGCATCCAGGTCACCGGCCATTACCCCGGGGCCGCGCGGAATGCGGACGAGCTGCGGGCCGACGCCGAGAAGGCGTTTTCGCTGATCCCCGGCGTCAAAAAGTTCAACCTCCACGCGATCTACGCCGACACCACCGAAAAGCCCGACTTAAACGAGCTGGAACCCCGGCATTTTGAAAGCTGGGTGCAGTGGGCGAAGGAGCTGGGCATTGGCCTGGACTTCAACCCCACCTGCTTCTCCCACCCGATGGCCGACTCCGGCTTTACCATCTCCTCCGCCGACAAGAATATCCAGAACTTCTGGGTCGAGCACTGCATCCGCTCCCGCAAGATCGCCGAGTATTTCGGGCAGTCGCTGGGGAAACAGTGCGTCACCAACTACTGGTTCCCGGACGGGTATAAGGATATTCCGGTCGACCGGGAAGGGCCCCGCCGCCGGATGATGGAAGGGCTGGACCGGGTGTTCGCCGGGGAGATCGACGAAAAGGCGAACCTGAACGCCGTCGAGTCGAAGGTCTTCGGCATCGGCGCCGAGAGCTACACCGTCGGCTCCAACGAGTTCTGCATGGGCTACGCCGCAACCCGGAACAAGCTGGTCTGCCTGGACGCCGGGCACT
>CALXKG010000066.1 GCA_944388825.1 uncultured Clostridia bacterium
GATCGGCGCGGCGCTGGGCCGCCCGGCCGACCCTATCTTGGAAGCAGAGATCCGGGAAAAGATCGCCGAAGGGGCGCAGGCGAAGATGGCGGTCATGATGCTGCGGAAGGACCGCCCGGCCGTCACGGTGGCCGGGGAGTACCGGGCGATCGTCGGGGTCAGCGGCTTCCTGGAAGGGCTGGGGCTGCCGGTCGTCCACAAGCTCTGCCTCCACTCGCTGCGGGCGGTGGCAGAGCCCGACCCGACGGTGCGGCTTTGCAGGTCGGAAGGGGAGCGGCTGGAAATTTTAAAGGGCCTGCACCGGAAGCTGATCCTCGCCGACGACCCGTCCCTGTCGGTCTGCCCGCCGGACAACGTCACCCTCCGGTTCGCGATGCCGGTCACCCGCGGGGCGCAGGTCGCCCGCCATCTGCCGCTGATGGGGCTGCGGGGGGCGGATTATATCGCCGAGTCGGTTGAAGAATATTTACAGATGCTGCGGTAAACTTGGAAAGGAAGGTTTTTGTGAAGGTACAGATCGTCTATTCCAGCCTGTCCGGCCGGACGAAAAAGGTCGCCGAGGCCATTTACGCGGGGGTCGAGGCGGAAGAAAAAGCGCTCATTGATTTGAAGGACGGGGAGCCAGTCCTGGACGGGGATATCATCCTCTTCGGCTACTGGGTCGACAAGGGCGGCCCGAACGCGCAGATGAAAGCGCTGCTCCCGAAAGTCGAGGGGAAAGCGGTCGGGGTCTTCTGCACCCTCGGCTACTACGCCGATTCGGAGCACGCCCGCCAGTCGCTGCTGGCCGGCATCGGCCTCTTAAAGGAAAAGAACACGGTGATCGGCGGGTATGTCTGCAACGGCGCGCTGTCGGAGGCGGTCATCGCCCGTTTCCGGCAGGCGGGGATGAGCGGCCCCCATTCGGCCAGCCCGGAGAACGAGATCCGGTGGAAGGTGATGCAGGGCCATCCGACCGCCGCCGAATGCGCGCTTGCCGCCGAGCGGTTTCGGGAGCGGGTCGAGATCTTCCGCGCGTTTGCCGCGCAGGGCCTGACCTTTAAATCGGTGCTGTGATCCATGCCTGCCGCCAAAAGCCCCCGGGGGGGAGTTTCCCCCGGGGCTTTTGGCCTGTCTTTTTTCGGGCGGAGGATTGGGCAAAAAAGCCCGTGAACATCCATACAATTTGTGAAACTTGACAACATACGCTCTTTGCGGTACAATTTTCCTGTAAGTATCCGGGTGAAAACTGCCGGAAGGGAGGCGTATCCCATGAAATTGCTCAAACGGGCCTACCGCAGCCTGGAGATGCGGCTTTACCTGGTGCTCCTGCTGCTGGTCATCCCGATCAACTGCTTTACCGTTATCCTTTCCCAGCAGGTGGTGCAGGATTACCAGGATAAGCTGGAACGGAGCTACCAGCATGAGCTGGACATCTTTTTCGCCCAGACCGATTCGCAGCTGGAAAGCCTGCAAAACACCATCCTCACCTATTCCAGCAGCCGCTGGAGCGCGGTTTTCGGGGCCTTTACCGGCGACACCAGCCTGAAGACCAACCAGTTCTTTTCCGAGATGAACGCCTTCTGTTCGGCCAACAGCTTCGTCGACTGCGCCTACCTCTTGCAGGGCTCGACCGGGCGTAAGCTGGTCATCTACGACAGCGCCGCCCAGACCCGCGAAGAGATGCTGGCGGTGCGGGCGGACCTGGAAGACGCCGCGCTGGCGGAAGGGTACGGCTTCAGCTACCCGGTCATCACGCTGGGGGGCGCCGCCTACTGGGCGGTCAACTTTTCCTACCGGGGGAGCGCCTACGGCTTCCTCATCCGGATGGACCGGCTGCTGGAGGATATGCTGGACCGGACCGACGGGGTCAGGCTGGCGGCGGTGCTGATGGAGGAGGACGGCGAAATGGCGTACGCCTCCGACCCGCAGCTTGCCGCCGGCGATGGCAAATGGGCGGAGACGGCGCTGCTGAGCGCCCCGCTGCCGTCCGGGCAGCGGTTCGGGATCGTCGTGGACGGGCTGTACAGCTCGGCGTCGCTGCCGCTTTACTATTACTTTGTCATGCTGCTGTCGGTGTTCAGCCTCGCGGCCATCCCGCTGATCTGGCTGCTGATCCGGCGGGAGGTGACCCGGCCGGTCCATCTGATGGAGGAGGCCCTGCGGCAGATCGGCAGCGACAACCTGGACTACCGGATCACCCAGCGGGCGACGACCGACCAGTTCCAGTACCTCTTTGACTCCTGCAACAACATGGCGCGGGACCTGCGGGAGCTGACGATCGAGAACTATGAAAAGGAGCTGGCGCGGCTGAACCTCGAGCGGAACAGCCTGCTTCTGCAGGTCAGCCCCCATATGCTGCTGAATTCGCTCAGCATGATCTACAGCCTCTCCCTTTCCCGGAACGACGCCGCGATCCAGAGCTTCACCCGCAACCTGATGCAGTATTTCCGCTATGTCCTGCGGGAAAACCGGGAATTCGTGACGCTGGAGGAGGAGCTGCGGTTTGTCGAGAGCTACCTGGAGATCCAGAAGATCCGCTACCCCGGCCGGTTTACCTATGTCTATAAAATGGAGGACGAGCTGAAACAGATCACCATCCTCCCGTTTCTGATCGAGAACTTTATCGAAAACGCGGTCAAATACGGCCTGACCCCCGACCGCCCGATCGAGATCATCCTGAATATCCGGCTGGACGGCGACCGGCTGCTGATCTCGGTCGTCGACACCGGCAACGGGATGGACCGGGAGCGGGTGGAGGCCCTCAACAGCGGGGAAGTGATCGAGGACAAAGCGGGCCGGCATATCGGCATCTGGAACTGCCGCCAGCGGATCCGGATGTATTTCGGCGAGACGGCCGACCTGCATTTCTCCAGCGAGCCGGGCGGCGGCACCCAGGTCTGGATGGATTTGCCTTATCAGAAGCTGGAAGAAAACAGGCGGCTGGCAGGTTTGAAGGAGGGAATTGTATGAAGCTGCTGATCGTGGACGACGAGGTTTTTGCGGTAAAAGGGATTTTGGACAGCGTCAACTGGTCGCTGCTCAAATTCGACGAGGTGCTGACCGCCGGCAGCTACAGCCAGGCGGTCAACCTGATGCAGCAGCAGGAGATCGCGGTCTTGCTCTGCGACATCGAGATGCCGATGGGC
>CALXKG010000067.1 GCA_944388825.1 uncultured Clostridia bacterium
CCCGGAAAAATCTCCTGCATAAATCCCGGCAAACCGGAAAGACTGCTTGTGAAAGAAAAATTCCCCGCCCTTCTCATCCATATGGCGGGGTGCCGATAGGAAAGGAACGGTGTTTGCAGATGAAGGAACCCAACCGCAGCCGAGAAGAATTAAAAGGGAAACACCCGTATGGCAGCCATTACGACGCCTCAACTTCCCCCAACGCCCAGAATATGCGGGAGACCGACCCCCGTATGCCGCGTATGTCGGACAACGCCCGGGTCGACCTGTCGACCGACCCGCTCTCCGGGCTGGACGACCAGAACGATACCGGCAGCTGCACCGGCGCGGAATTCGGCGGCTACAGCCGCTACTCCAACGGCTATAAAGGGAACCCCCAGGAGGTAAAATCGGATAAAAGCGCCCACAGAAACCAGAACGCCGCCTCCGCCAAAAAAGAGGAGGCGGCATCCCGCCGCCGCAGCGCCGCCGGCCTCTGCCTGGCGCTGGCGGTCAGCGCGGCGGCCCTCGGGGCGGCGGCCTGGCTGTCGGACGGCGGCTTGACCGCCAACCCCGGAACCGGCAGCGAGACGGCGGAGCTTTCACAGCCCGCCGCTTCCGCATCCGATACCCCGGCGGACGCCTCCCAGCCGGACGTCCCGAAGACCGAAAACTTCGTATTGGACTATGCGGGACCGGAGTCCACCGACACCCCGGCTGAAACCCCCGCTCCGCAGCCGGAAGCGTCCGATGCCGAGACGGCGGAAGCCGCTGATACCGAAACAGCCGAAGCCCCCGCCGAAACCGCTGCCGGGCCCTCGCCGGAAGAAGCGGCGGCGGTGGACAGCGAGGCGGTCTCGACCCCCGCCACGCCCGACGCGTTTATTCTGCCGGTAGACGGGGCGGTCACCAACCCCTACAGCCAGGGGGAGCTGGTCAAGTCCAAGACCCTCGGCGAATGGCGGACCCATGACGGCATCGACTTTGCCGCCGCCGAAGGGACGCCGGTCGTCTCGATCGCCGACGGGCTGGTCGAAGCGGTGCGGGAGGACGCCCGGTGGGGCAATACGGTAGAGGTAAACTACGGCGACTACACCGCTTTTTACTACGGGCTGGGGGATGAAATACAGGTCGAAGCGGGACAGGCGGTCGCCGCCGGGCAGACGATCGGCGAAGCGGGCAATTCTTCGCTGATGGAAGCGGAGGAACCCCCCCACCTCCACCTCGGCATCAAGAAAGGGGAAGACTGGGTCGACCCGGCGCTGCTTTTCGGATTGGACGGCGCCGAAACCCCGGAGACGTCCCCCGGGGCGTCTGACACGCCGGAATCCTCCGATCCCGCCGCCTCCTGACGCCTTTCATTTTCCGGTTCAAGCCTTTCAAACCGTTAAATCTGCACAAAAAATCCTGTCCGGGGCCTATCCTGGACAGGATTTTTTCAAATTGTCAAACGGCGGCTTATATGCTATAATAAGGCGGTCTGAAAAACTGCAAAAGGATGGGGAAAAGATGGATTTAATGGTCATCATCCAAACCATGGCAAAGCTCCTGCTGCTGATGGGGCTGGGGTTCGCCCTCAACAAATGGGGCATTTTCAACCGGACGTCCAACCGGCTGCTTTCCGACCTGATCGTCAAGGTGACGACCCCGCTGCTCATCATCAGCTCGGTCTGCGAGACGGGCGGGGAAGATGTAAACCGCCTGACGATCCTGCCGGTGCTGGGCGGGGCGTTTGTCCTCTATGGGGCGCTGGTGCTGCTGGCGGAGCTGGCCGTGCGGCTGCCCATTTTCCGCCGGGAAGGGCGGGGGGCGAACGCCGCGATGCTGGTCTTCTCCAACAACAGCTTTATGGGGATCCCGGTGCTGGAATCCCTTTACGGCAGTGCGTCGATCTTTTATAACTCGATCATCAATTTCCCCTTCTTTATCTTCCTGTTCACCTACGGCGCAGCGCGGATCAGCGGCGGGAAGCAGAAGTTTAACATCCGCTCGATCTTCACCCCCGGCGTCCTGTCGGCGCTGGCGGCACTGGTCATCTTCCTGTCGGGGGTCCGGCTGCCGGCCCTCATCGTCGACACCTGCGGGATGGTGGGCGGCGTCACCTCTCCGCTGTCGATGATGGTCCTGGGGTCGTCGATCGCGATGTACCCGCTGGGGGAATCGCTGCGGGACTGGCAGAGCTACCTCTTTTCGGCTTTCCGGCTGCTGATCGTCCCGGGGGCCGCGCTCATCGTCTGCCGGCTCATTGGGATCGGCGATTACTATACCGGGATCGTCACCCTCTCCTGCGCGATGCCGGTCGCGTCGATGGTGCTGATGCTGGCCGAGCAGAACGGCCTGGACACCGCCCAGATCTCCCGGACAACGCTGGTCACGACCCTTTTATCGGTCGTCACGATCCCGCTTTTTGTCGCGCTGCTGTCCCTGTGACCGGCCGCCGGACAGGGGCTTTTCGGGGGAAACCCCGCCCTGCGTTTTTTTCCGAAAAAGCCCTTGCGCCAGCCGGTGAAATGTGGTATAATGTTTTCTACAATCCGGTTGCGGATTTAAAAGTCGGTATGATGGAATTGGCAGACGTGGCGGACTCAAAATCTACTTCGTAGGATGTTGGGTGCCCTGGTAAAGCCCTTGATAAATCGGCGCTTTCACAACTTCATAAATTCATTTGATTTTAATATCCCTCCCGCACATCCCTCCAAAATCTGAGATGTGCGGGATACAAGGGAAATTAAAATATAAATGCCGGTGTGTCGGAATTGGCAGACGACC
>CALXKG010000068.1 GCA_944388825.1 uncultured Clostridia bacterium
CCGAGCGGCGGAAGCGGGCGGCCGAGGTGCTGCGGCAGGTGGGGCTGGGCGACCAGATGCACAAGCGCCCCTCCCAGATGTCCGGCGGGCAGATGCAGCGGGTCGCGATCGCGCGGGCGCTCATCAATAACCCGGATATCCTGCTGGCCGACGAGCCGACCGGCGCGCTGGACACCAAAACCAGCGTCCAGGTGATGGACCTGCTCAAGGAGGTCGCCCGGGATAAGCTGGTCATCATGGTCACCCACAACCCCGAGCTGGCGGAAACCTATTCCAGCCGCATCGTCCGGATGCAGGACGGCCGGCTCCTCTCCGATTCCGACCCCTTCGACCCGTCGGAAGAACCGGAAACGGCGCAGGATACCTCCGGCGAAAAGACCTCGATGTCCTTTGGCACCGCCCTCTCCCTCTCCCGGAACAACCTCCTCACCAAAAAGGGCCGGACGCTCCTCACCGCCTTCGCCGGTTCCATCGGCATCATCGGCATCGGGCTGATCCTCTCCCTTTCCCACGGGGCGCAGAGCTATATCAACGATGTGCAGGAGGACACCCTCGCCTCCTATCCGGTGCAGATCGAGGCCAGCACGGTCGACTTCACCTCGATGCTCGCCTCCGCCGCCCAGATGCAGGAGGAGCACGACCACCCGCTGGACCAGGTCTATTCGACCAATATCCTGGGCGATATGACCACCCTTTTCCAGACCCAGGTGCAGACCAACAACCTCACCGATTTTAAGGCGTATATCGAGGAAAACGAAGAGACGTTTATGCAGTACGCCAACGAGATCTCCTATTCCTACGACATTGTCCCCCAGGTCTTTACGGCGCTGGACGACGGCTCGGTCCAGCAGGTCAACCCCAGCCCGGTCGTCGACGCGATGGGGATGGGGGAGATGATGGAGGCAAACCCCCTGATGTCCTCCTACTCCGGCGCATACAACGTCTTCACCGAACTGCGGGAGAGCGATACCCTCCGGGAGGCGGGGTATGAGCTGCTGGAAGGGGAATGGCCGGACGCCTACGACGAGGTGGCGGTCATCATCGACCCGAACAATGAGATCAGCGACTACACCCAGTACACCCTTGGCCTCAAGGACCTGTCCGAAGTGGAGGATATGCTGAAAGCCGAGAGCGGCGAGGCGTTTGAGACCGACTCCCTCACCTTCCGCTACGAAGACCTGCTGGGGCTGGAGCTGACCCTTGTCCCGGCGTCCGATTTTTACGAAGACGAGGATGGGGACGGCGTCTGGACCGACCGCAGCGGCGACGCGGACTATCTGGCGGAGCTGATGGATTCCGGCGTGCAGCTGAAGGTGACCGCCGTCCTGCGGGAGACCGAGCGCAGCTCGACCGTCCCCGGCGGCATCGGCTATACCCACGCGCTGACCGAGTACCTGGCGGACCGGGCGGAGAGTTCCGCCGTCGTCCGGGCCCAGAAGGAAAACCCCGATACCGATATCCTGACCGGCAAGCCGTTTGAGACGGCGGACCCGGAACAGGAAGCCCCCGCCGCTTCCGAACCGGCGGAAGCGCCCGCCGCGGAAGCGGGCGAACCGGCGTCCGAACCGGAGGACGACCCCGCCGCCGAACCTGCTGCCCCGGCCTTTGACCCGGCGAACCTGACCGACGACCAGCGCTTTACCCTCTCGCCGCTGGCCGAATCGATGGGGATGGACCCGGCGACGATGACCGACGCCGAGTGGCAGCGGGTCGCCGAAGCCGCCGCCGCCCAGATGGCCCAATCCCAGCCGGAAGTTTCCCAGCCGGAAGAATCTGCCCCGTCCGAGCCCAGCCAGCTGGAGAAAAACCTGGCGCTGCTGGAGGAGATGGGGGTCGACAGCGGCGCGCTTACCGACGAGCAGCTGGCCTACCTCGGTTCGATGACCGAAGACCAGCTGCGGGAGGCGATGGCCGCCTACGCCGCCCCGACTGCCAACACCTACGACGGCAACCTCGCCGCATTCGGCGCGGCCGACCTGGATTCCCCCGCCGGCATCGCGATCATCCCCAAGTCCTTTGAGGACAAGGAGGCGATCACCGATCTCATCGCCCAGTATAACGACGCCTGCATCGCCGACGGCCGGGAAGCGGACGTCATCGACTACACCGACATGGTGGGGCTTTTAATGAGCAGCGTGACGACCATCATCAACGCCATCAGCTACATCCTCATCGCCTTTGTCGGTATCTCGCTGGTGGTCTCGTCGATCATGATCGGCATCATCACCTATATCTCGGTGCTCGAGCGGACCAAGGAGATCGGCATCCTGCGGGCGATCGGCGCCTCCAAGCGGGATATCAGCAACGTCTTCAACGCCGAGACGCTGATCATCGGCTTCACCTCCGGCGCCATCGGCATCGGGGTGACGCTGCTGCTGCTGATCCCGGTCAACATGATCATCGACCACCTGACCGGCATCGCGGGCCTTGCCTCCATCCCGCCGGCGGCGGCGGTGATCCTGGTGGTCATCAGCATGGCCCTCACCTTCATCGCCGGGCTGATCCCGTCGAAGATCGCGGCCCGGAAGGACCCGGTCGAGGCGCTCAGAAGCGAATAACGTATCGAATGGTATAACCGATTGGAAAGCACAAACCCCGGCCGCGGATGCGCCGGAAGGAGTGGCGTGAACAGCGAAGCTGGAACGCCTGCAATCTCCTACGGTATCCCGCTGCCGCGGTGATACCGACTCCTTCAGTCATCTTCGATGACAGCTCCCTCGGGGAGGGAGCCTTGGGGGTGGGTGCGTACCTGTAAAATGATTTGCCTAACGTCAACGCTCTTCCGTCTTTTCAGATGGGAGGGCGTTTTTTATACCGAAAAGCCGTTTTTTATCAGATTTTACTTGACATTCCGCCTAGAATCCCGGATAATAAAGGCAGAATAAGCTTATAACCTGTTGACCGTATGCCGGAAGGGATGGAGCGGATGAAAAAGAAGTTTTGGCCGTTTGTCCTGCTGCTGGGGTGGATGTTCGCCGGGTGCGCGGGGGCGGAGGAAGTCGAAGAGGAGAGCATCGCGGCCGAAATG
>CALXKG010000069.1 GCA_944388825.1 uncultured Clostridia bacterium
CGACGCCGGAAAGGGTCAGCGCCAGCTCGACGTTTGCAAGGACCGACTGGTGGGGGATCAGGTTATAGCTCTGGAAGACGAAACCGATCCGGTGGTTGCGGTAGCGGTCCCAGTCCCGGTCGCGGAAATCCTTTGTCGACCGGCCGTTGATGATCAGGTCGCCGCTGGTGTACTGGTCCAGCCCGCCGATGATGTTGAGCAGCGTCGTCTTGCCTGAGCCGGAAGGCCCGAGGATCGAAACAAATTCCTTTTCCCGGAAGGCGAGGCTGACCCCGTCCAGCGCCTGGACGTCCATACTGCCGGTGCGGTAGCTCTTCCGGATCTCTCTGAGTTCTAGCATTTGGGTAAAGTCTCCTTTAACAGGGTAAAATCATCTGACGGATTTATTTTACCCCGTTTGCGGCGGAAAATCAATGCACGGAATGTAAATGCGGGTAAACCGGGTATGAACAAAACCCGGGCGGTTGCAGGACGGGGCGCTTTGCGGTATAATATGGACAAGAAATCCCCCTTTGAAAGGATGGTCAACATGAAAACACCTGCGCTGAAAAAACAGTTTGAGATCCGGGTCACGGTCGGCGCCCCCATCGTCGTCGGGCAGGACGGCATTTCCGGGCGGCGGCAGCTGATCCCGATTACCGGCGGGGAGCTGGTCGGGGCGGATACGGCGGACGTCCCGGGCCTCCACGGCGTGGTCCTCCCCGGCGGGGTGGACAGCCAGGTCATCCGCCCGGACGGGCGGTGTGAGCTCTCCGCCCGGTATGGGGTGCGGCTGGATAACGGCGCTTCCTTCCACATCGAGAACAACGGCTTCCGGACGGTGCCGAAGGAATATGTGCAGACGGTCGTAAGCGGCGGGTTTGTCGACCCCTCCCTCTACTACTTCTGCACGGCGCCGCAGTTTGAGGTGTACGACGAACGGGTCTCCTGGCTGCGGGACAAGCTCTATATCTGCTCGGCCACCCGGCTGCCGGATATGGTGATCCTGGGGTATTATACGGTCGAATAAAGGGAAAGGCCCGCTTCTCCTCGTTGGGAAGCGGGCCTTATGACTAACAATACAGCTTCCGGGTAAGCACGAACCCTAGCCTCCCTCCCCGAGGGAGGTGGCGCGGACGCGCCGGAAGGAGTAGGAAAAACAAGCGAAAGCTGTTTTTTCTTCAAGCTATTTTGCTTATGGGGATAGACAGCAAAGCTGTCTATCCCCACTCCTTCAGTCGGCATTCGCCGACAGCTCCCTCAGGGAGGGAGCCTTTCGGGTGCGTGCTTACCCGTTAAGTTGTTTAAGATTGAAAAACACAATCCCCGGCCGGCTTCATTTCACGGCAAATCGGTCTTTCGCCCGGGCGATTGCCTTCGCGTACCGGTCTTCCTCCGAAAAGACGCAGCCGCAGTACTTCTGCATATAAAACCCCAGCTCCCGCGCCCGCTGGTTGCCCGCCCGGAAGTTGGGGCGGAAGTCGCGGTAGAGGAACTGGACCCCGTACTGTTCCCCGAAGCGCTTTGCCGCGGCGGCGATGTTGTCGTGCTGCTGGTAGGTGGAGGCCAGCAGGGTGGTCGTAAAGGCGGAAAAGCCGTTTTCGGCGGCGTAGCGGGCCGCCGTCTCCAGCCGGTGCTCGTAGCAGTAGGCGCAGCGCCCCGCGATGTCTTCCGCCACATGGCGGACAAACTCCCGCAGCCCGTACTCCTCCAGCACCCGCACCTCCATCCCGATGGTCGGGGCGTAGACAAGCAGGCAGTCCCGCCTGGCCTCGTATTCCTTCCAGGGGTGGATGTTCGGGTTGTACCAGAAGGCGACCGGCTCGATCCCCTCTTCCCGCAGCGGGCCGATGCAGGAGAGCGAGCAGGGGGCGCAACAGGCGTGCAGCAAAACTTTTCTTTCCATTTCCCATTTCCTTTCCGGGGTCTGATCCCCTTCCATTATAGCTGAAATCGGGCGCAAAATCAACCGGGCGGGATAATAGCCCAGGCTTTGGTAGCCCGGTTGTTTCCGCCGTCATTCTGCAAGATTTATCCGGAAAAAATGCAGCCGAACTTTGGCTGAAATGAGTATTGCAGTCTCCGCTTTTTTTGCTATAATATCCCATTGTAAGCGGGCGGGAGAAAGAAGGAAAATCCCGGGAAATAACAGGGGAAAAAATCGCCCGTCAGTTTAATTTTCCGTATGGAAAGGAAGATGCGCATGAAAAAAACGGTGCAGCGAGATATGACAAAAGGGAGCCCCGGGAAGATCATCCTGGCCTTCACCATCCCCCTCTTTATCGGCAACATGTTCCAGCAGTTTTACAATATGGCCGATACGATCATCGTCGGGCAGTTTGTCGGGACCGGGGCGCTGGCGGCGGTCGGCAGCACCGGGACGATCATGTTCCTGATCACCGGTTTTGCCTCCGGCATGACGACCGGGTTTACCCTTCTGACCGCGCAGAAGTTCGGCGCGGGGGATATGAAGGGGCTCAAACGCTCGGTCTTTACCGCGTCGGTGCTGACGGTAGCCGTATCGGCGGTGCTGACGGCCCTTTCGGTGGCGTTTATGCACCCGCTTTTAAAGCTGATGCAGACGCCTGCCGACATCTACGACGACGCCTACGCCTACATCATCGTCATCATGGGCGGGCTTGGCGCGCTGATGCTGTATAACCTCCTGTCCAGCCTGCTGCGGGCGCTCGGCAACAGCAAGGTGCCGCTCTATTTCCTGGTGGTGGCGGCGCTTCTCAACGTCGTCCTTGACCTTGTCTTTATCATCAACTTCCACATGGGCACCGCCGGGGCGGCCTATGCGACGGTCATCTCCCAGCTGGTGTCGGGGGTTTTGTGCCTGATCTACATCGCCAAAGCGGTGCCGATCCTCCATTTCAGCCGCCGGGATATGGTGCTGGATTGGCGGATGATGGGCGAGCAGCTGAAGGTCGGGCTGCCGATGGCGCTGCAATTCTCGATCACCGCGATCGGGTCGATCATGGTACAGACCTCGCTCAACCTCCTGGGGTCGACGCTGGTCGCCGCCTACACTGCCGCCGGCAAGATCGAGCAGATTTTGACCCAGGCCTACACCGCCCTCGGGACGACGATGGCCAACTATTCCGCCCAGAACGTCGGCGCGGGGGACATCCCGCGGATCCGGCAGGGCTTCCGGGCCGCGACCATCTGGGGGAGCGTCTACTCGATCGCCGCCGGGGTGCTGATCATCCTCTTCGGGAAGTACCTCACCTACCTGTTTGTCTCCCAGGACGCCGGGATGCTGCTGGATTCGGTGGACACCTACTTGAAGTGCATCGGCTTCTTCTTTATCCCCCTCAACATCGTCAACGCCTACCGCAACGGCCTGCAGGGGCTGGGGTACGGGCTGCTGCCGATGATGGCGGGGGTGGCCGAGCTGATCGGGCGCGGGGTGATCGCGGTTATCGCCGCCCATTACCGCAGCTACCTCGGCATCTGCATGGCCGGGCCGGCGGCGTGGGTGCTGGCCGGCGGGCTGCTGATCGTCCTCTACTTCTACATCGTGGGGAAAGACCTGCCCCGGACGCTGAAGAAAAAGCAGGAGATGGGATTGCAGTTTTTGTCGGAAAAATAAGCAAATGGAAAAGGCTGTTCTGCTGCGGAACAGCCTTGAGACTGTCGAAAAACAAGTTTTTCGACAGATAACATCGGGACTGCATGCCTCCCTACGGTCGACACTTGTCCCGATCAAGGTATTTTTTCCGCCGTACATGCCGCCGGAAAAAATGTAATTTA
>CALXKG010000070.1 GCA_944388825.1 uncultured Clostridia bacterium
AAGCGGCTTGCCAGGTTTCATATTGCCACGGCCTTTCCTTTTTATTCTACCATCAGTGTAGCATATTTCCCGCCCGTTTTCAAGCAAGCGGGCGCAATTTCCGCCGGATTGTGACACGCGTCATACCAATTATGGGACAAAGTTGCTATACTGGAGGGGAACGCGGAACGGGTACGCACACACCCCAAAGGCTCCCTCTGCGCGAAACAGGGAGCTTGGCCGCGAAGCGGACTGAAGGAGTGGGGTTAGACGGTTTTGCCGTATAACCGCATAGGCAAAACAGCTAGAAGGAAAAACAGCTTTCGCTTGTTTTCCCACTCCTTCCGGCGCGTCCGCGCCGCCTCCCTCAGGGAGGCCGGGGTTTGCGCTTTCCCGCAAGCTGTATGGTTCATTAGAAACAACCGGAAAGGATGGATAAACATGGCACAGGAAAAATTCATACCGGGGGATATGACCAGCGGGAGCCCCGCCCGGCATATCATCCTGTTCGGCCTGCCGATGATGGTGGGCGGCGTCTTCCAGCTGATGTACTCGATGGTGGACACGGCGGTGCTGGGGCGGTTTGTCGGGGCGGGGGCGCTGGCGGCGATCGGCGCGACCAGCTCGACGACGATGCTGTTTCTGTCGGCCGGCAGCGCGGTCACCAACGCGATGAGCATCACCGTCTCCCAGCTGATCGGGGCGGGCAACCGCGCCCGGGTGCGGCAGGCGGCCGCCAACGCCCTTTACCTTGCGGCGGCGTTCGGGCTGGTGATCGGGCTGATCGGCTTTTTCGGCGCGCGGCCGCTGATGGAGCTGCTGGGGACGCCGGACGACATCATCGGCGGGTCGGTGACCTACATCCGGATCACCTGCGGGCTGGTCTTCGCCCAGATCGCCTACAACGCGGTGGCGTCGGTCCTAAAGGCGATCGGGGACAGTAAGACGCCGCTTTACTTCCTCATCCTCTGCACCTTTTTAAACGTCGGGCTGGACCTCCTCTTTGTCCTCGGGTTCCATATGACGGTGGACGGGGTGGCCTACGCGACGGTCATCGCCCAGGCGGTCTCGGCGGTGCTGAGTTTCCTATATATGCGGCGGAAATACGACGTCTTCCGCTTCACCCGGAAGGATATGCAGGTAGACTGGAGCCTGATCCGCGAGTACCTGGGCTACGGGCTGCCGATGGCGGCGACCAGCTGCCTGCTGGCGGTGGGGATGTTCGTCATCACCGGGGTGATCAACTCGTTCGGGTCGTCGGTCGTCGCGGCCTACACGGTCGGCAGCAAGGTGGAGAACATCGCGGTGCTGCTGTTCAACCAGTTTGCCTTTGCCTTCTCGGTCTATGCCGGGCAGAACTTCGGCGCCGGCAGCCGGGAGCGGATCTACCGCGGCGCGAAACAGGCGGCGGCGGTCATCCTCTGCCTGTCGGTCACGTCGGGGGTATGTATGCTGGCGTTCGGGCCGTATGTCGGGCGGCTGTTCCTGGACAGCGGCGAGGCGGGCATCCTGTCGCAGGCGGCGGTGATGATCCGCACCGAGGCGGTCTTCTACCCGGCGCTGGGGCTGGTGTGGATGTACAACTCCGGCCTGCGGGGGCTGGGGCAGGTCAACGCCACCATCCTCTCGTCGATGGTCGAGCTGGCCAGCAAGATCCTCATCTCGATCACCCTCTCCCGGGTGATGGGGGCTGCCGGCATCTGGCTGGCGGCGCCGGTCGGCTGGGTGCTGGGGTTCGGCGTCTCGGCCTTCTGCTTCTACCGGGGCAAGTGGGAAAAGCGGCTGCCGGGGAGGGTGGCGCACGCTTCATCCTACGCAGACCCGGAGTAACCCCGCGCCTTACCCCTCCCCGATATCCGGCAGGTCAAACCCGCCCGCGTCGAAGGCCGCCAGGTCAAACGACGGCTGGTGGGGCGGACGGGGGACCTTCCCGGCCAGACGGTCGTCAGAATACCATTTGCGGATGGTCGCCTCGTGGTTTGGATAGTCTACGCCCCTGGCCTCCATATAATTGGACAGCTTATCAATATAAGTGGGCAGGGAACGCCCCATCTCCGACCGGAGGGATTCGTACCCGGCGTCGGTCAAAAGGACATTGTGATAATAGCCATATCTCTTGGCGGGGGAGTGGGGGACAGGCGGCCGGCAGGCCGCGCCGGTTTTTTCCCTCTCCCTCTCCCTTTCGGAGATCTGGCTTTTCTTTTTTTCCGTTTCTTTTTTCCGGTCTTCTTTCCTTTCGTTTCCTTTTGTTTTGTTTTCTTTTCTTTCCTTTTCTTTTCTTTGTGCAGTTCCGGCGTCTTTTTGCGTGCCTTCTGCAACATTCTGCTGCACGATTGCAGCATTCGGTGTACCGTCTGCAACATTCTGCTGCGCGATTGCAGCATTCTGCGTACCGTCTGCAACATTCTGCTGCATTTCCGCCGCCGGATCCCCGCAGCCGTCCGCGCGGCCTTCCGGCTTCTGCTCCAGCAGCCAGTATTTTGACCGGTCGGTCTTGCGGCGGGCGGCGACCTCGTCGTAGCGGCGCTGGATGGCGGCGGAGGTGACGACCCCCTGCCGGTAGAGGCCTTCGTCGATCAGCCCCACCCCCGCCAGGAAGTCCAGCACCTCCAGCACCTTTTCCCGCGAACCGACCCACTCCCGGCCGATCCAGTGGGTGATCTGCCGGGCGAGCCGGTCGGGCTCCATCTCCAGGCAGTACCCCTCCCGGTAAACCATCGACAGCAGTACGTCGTAGATCGTCTGCCCCAGCGGCCCGTATTCGTCCAGCAGGTCAACGATCCGGTCGTCCTGGTAGTAATTGACGTCCTTCGGAAAATATAACAGCCCTTTGCCGGCGGCTCTTGCCATAGACAGCCCTCCCATAAAGATATTCGGTAAATGTTCCGGTTTGGAGAATAAATTTTCCCCCTACTTCTATTATATATCCATTTGCGGGGGGTTGTCCAGTCTTTTGCAGAAAAAATGTTCCGAATATTTTGTGAACGGCCGGGGATATGGGCAGCGGCCCGCCGCGCGGGGGCACGGCCCTGCGGGATTTGTCAATGTGCACGAACACGCGCGCGGAATTTTCAGGATATTTGGCGGGAAAGGGGCTGGATTTTTTGGGGCGGGCATGGTATTATGTTGGTAAGAAAAAAGCGCGCGGAACTCCGTGCGCGTGACCATGAAAGGATGGGTACTATGCAGAATATCCCTGTCGTCAAGCTGGGGCTGATCGCCGTCAGCCGTGACTGCTTCATCATCTTCCTCTCCGAGCGCCCCCGGGCCGCCGTCGCCGCCGCCTGTGAGGCGAAGGGCCTCCACATCTACGAGGCGAAGACCACCGTCGAGAACGAAAAAGATATGCTGGCCGCCGTCGACGAGGTGAAGGCCGCCGGATGCAACGCCCTGTGCGTCTTCCTCGGCAACTTCGGCCCCGAGACCCCCGAGACGCTGATCGCCCAGCGGTTTGACGGCCCGGTCATGTTCGCCGCCGCCGCCGAGGAGACCGGGAAAGACCTGATCAACGGCCGCGGCGACGCCTACTGCGGGATGCTCAACTGTTCCTACAACCTCGGGATGCGCCATATCCCCGCCTACATCCCCGAGTACCCGGTCGGCACCGCGGAAGAGGTGGCGGATATGATCGCCGATTTCATCCCGGTCGCCCGGACGGTCATTGGCCTTAAAGGCCTCAAGATCATCACCTTCGGGCCCCGCCCGCAGGATTTCTTCGCCTGCAACGCCCCGATCAAAGGGCTCTACGAGCTGGGGGTCGAGATTGAGGAAAACTCCGAGCTGGACCTGCTGGTCTCCTATAAGGAACACGCCGGCGACGCCCGCATCCCGGAAGTCGTGGAGGACATGAAGCGGGAGATGGGCGAAGGGAAGTACTACGGCGACCTGCTGGAACGGATGGCGCAGTTTGAGCTGACCCTGCTCGACTGGGCGGAGAACCACAAGGGCGCCAGACAGTATGTCGCGTTTGCCGACAAGTGCTGGCCCGCCTTCCCGTCCCAGTTCGGGTTCGAGCCCTGCTATGTCAACTCCCGTCTGGTCTCCCGGGGCATCCCGGTCTCCTGCGAGGTGGACATCTACGGGGCCCTTTCCGAGTACATCGGGATGTGCGTCACCGGCGACGCGGTCACGCTGCTGGACATCAACAACTCTGTCCCGAAGGACCTCTATGAAGAGGATATCGCCGGCAGGTATGACTACAAGCTGACCGATACCTTCATGGGCTTCCACTGCGGCAACACCCCCTCCTGCAAGATGTGCGCCGACCGGGCGATCAAGTACCAGCTGATCCAGCACCGCCTGCTGGAACCCGCCGGCAGCGACCCCGATTTCACCCGCGGCACCCTCGAGGGCGACATCGCGGCTTCCGACATCACCTTCTACCGCCTCCAGTGCGACGCGCAGGGCGTCCTCCGCTCCTACATCGCCGAGGGCGAGGTGCTGCCGGTCGCGACCCGGAGCTTCGGCGGCATCGGCATCTTCGCGATCCAAGAGATGGGCCGGTTCTACCGCCATGTGCTGGTGGAGAAGGGCTATCCCCACCATGGGGCGGTCGCCTTCCGCCACTGCGGCAAGGCGCTCTTCTCGGTGATGCGCTACCTCGGCATCCGGGATATCGCCTATAACCAGCCGGCCGGCCTGCCGTATAAGACCGAGAACCCGTTTGCGTAAGCGTTTGCCTGCATGATAAAAGGCCGTGCCTGGGGACAGGCGCGGCCTGAGACTGTCGAAAAACAAGTTTTTCGACAGATAACATCGGGACTGACAGCCTGCCTACGGTCGACACTTGTCCCGATCAAGGTGTTTTTTCCGCCGTACATGCCGCCGGAAAAAATGTGATTTAA
>CALXKG010000071.1 GCA_944388825.1 uncultured Clostridia bacterium
GGGGATCGCCGGGGACTACCGGATCATGACCGCCGAACACCGGTTCCGCAGCGGCGGGTATACGATGAAGCTGGAATGCGAAAGGGTTGAATCACAATGAAGGATCACGCGCGGAACGCGCGGGAGACTGTCGAAAAACAAGTTTTTCGACAGAATAACATCCGGGCTGCATGCACTCCCTACGGTCGCACACTTGCCCGGATCAAGGTATTTTTTCCGCCGTACATGCCGCCGGAAAAAATGTGATTTAATTTTTGTGCGTATCGAAAAGCCTATTTTCTGTTTCTACAGGACTTTATCGACAAGTTGAAGGCCCCATTTCGGATGGGGCCTTTTGATTAATGAAAAATGGATCATGAATGATGAAAAGTGAAGAATGCGGGTTGAAACTGCTGCGCAGTTTCTCCATTTTAGGATAGGGGTGGATTGCGGATGGACTACCGGCCGATCTACAATCAGGTTACGTCCAGTTATTATCAGGAAGAGCAGGCGGTGCGGTACTGCCAGTGCGACTATAACCATCGGCTGAAGCTGTCCGGGCTGTTTCAGATGTTTTCCGACCTTGCGGTCACCGCTTTCGCGTTCCGGGGGATGGATACGCAGTTTTTGCTGGGACGGCAGATGGTCTTTGTCATCTCCCGGATGGCGGTGGGGATCCGCCGGATGCCGCGGGAAGGGGAAAAGCTCCGCCTCTCCACCTGGGAGCAGGAGGTGCAGCGGGCGCAGTTTTTGCGCAACTTCCAGGTCTGGGACCAAGCAGGAGGCCTCCTTATGGAGGCGCGCTCCGGCTGGGCGCTGGTCAACCCGTTTACCCGGGCGATCATGCGGCCGCAGGAGTTTGACGAGGCGCTGCCCGGACGGCTGCTGCCGATGCCGGAAGAAGACTGCGGCGCGCCCGCCTTTCTGCGGCTGCGGCTGAAAGAAACAGACCCGGATACCGAGCCCGCCGGGGAACGGAAGGCGGTATATTCGGACATCGACGGCAACGGGCACGTCGACAACGCCCGCTACCTTGATATGGCGATGGACGTGCTGCCGCAAGGGATGACCGCCCGGGAACCGGCGGAAGTGCAGGTGCTGTTCAGCCGGGAGACGATGCCGGGCGAGACCCTTTCCCTCTTCCGGAAGGTCGGGGAAGACGGGGCGGATGTTAAGGGCATGATCGGCGGGAAAGACAGCTTCTGCTGCCGGATCCGGTTCCGGTAAACCGCCGTCCGCGTTTTGGGCGGCGAAACGGCAAAGAGGCCATACAGAATCAAACATCATCCAAAAGAAGGTGGATCTATGGAGAGGAAACCAGTCGGTGTGATCGATATCGGGTCAAACACCGTTTTAGGGGTCGTATTCCGGTGGGACGAGGCGAAAAAGAGCTACCGGTGCTGGACTTTGGCGGACAGCCTGACCATCCATGCCGGGCTGATCCGGTATGTGGAAAACGGCCGGATGACGGCGGAGGGACTCGGCGTGCTCGGCAGCGCGCTGGGGCAGGTCAAAGGATTCTTCGCCGGAAAAGGGGCCGGGCAGACGGCGGCTTTCGCAACGGCGTCGCTGCGGGGGGTGGAGAACTTCCCGGAAGCGGCGGCGGCCGCGGAAAAATACGGCTTTACCCTGACCCTCCTGTCGGGGGAAGAGGAGGCAAAGTGCGACTTTGACGGGATGATGCAGGAGATGGGCTGGCTGGAAGCGGCGGGCGGCCCGCCTTTCCCGGAGAGCGGCGTCGGCCTCGACCTAGGCGGCGGCAGCGGGCAGGTACTCGGCTATACCGCCAGACGGGAGGATGGGCTGACCGACTTCGGTTCCTTCCCGATCGGCTGCCTCAAGCTCAAGCGGCAGTTTATCGCGGGGGACGGCCTCTCCCCCACCGATGCGGAGCTGGAAGAGATCCGCCGGTTTACCGTCCGGCAGCTGGAGACGCTGGCGGTCGTGCGGGACCTCCGCCCCGATTCCCCGCCCGCCTTTTTCGCGATGGGCGGGACGGTCAAGGCGGTCGTGCGGCTGTTTGAGACGCTGGGTTGGCCGGTGTCCGTCCCCGGCGCGCCCGGGCGGGTCGTTTTGCGGGCGGAAGACCTGCAAAAAGGCATCGGCTATTTCCGCTCGGAAGAAGGAAAGGCGCTGGTCCTCCGGCAGGAGCCGGGGCGGAAAGAGACGCTGGCGGCGGGGCTTGCGATCCTCTCCGCCATCTGCGGGCGGCTTTACGCGAAAGAGCTGACCGTCTTGCAGGCCGGCGTCCGGGAGGGGTATGTCATCCGGCATTTAAACCCCTGACCCCCTCCCCGTTCACACCCTGCTCAAAGGTTTTTTACAGCCCGGTTACAGCATAAAAACCTTTTGTAAACTCGGGCGAATTCCCTTGACTTTGTCATATTTTCCGTTCATACTGGATATAGTAGGGGATGAAGCCCCGCTGAAACCGCTGTTTGGATTGGGAAAGGGATGGTCGAACCGATGAACTGGCTGCGCAATTTTATGATGGGACGGTACGGGCCGGATTCCTTCTCGCTGTTTCTGATTGTCATCAGCCTTGTCTGTACGCTGGTTTCCAGCCTGTTTGGCGGGCTGTGGCCGCTGCTCTTTATATCCTATGCCCTTTGGTTCTGGGTCATCTTCCGGATGCTCTCCCGCAACATCGAGGGGCGCGCGAAGGAAAACGAAAAGTTCATGGTTTTCTGGAACTGGGTGAAAGAGCACACGGTTGGGATCCGGGGCTGGTTGACGACCCAGGCAAACCGCTTCCGCGACCGCAGGACCCATAAATACTTCCGCTGCCCCAAATGCCGCCAGATGGTGCGGGTGCCGAAGAACAAGGGCAAGGTGCGGATCATCTGCCCCAAGTGCAAAAACGAGTTTATCCGTCAGACCGGTAAATCCGCCGCCCAGCGGGCCCGCGAGGAACAGGCGAGGGCTGAAAAGTCCGCCGCCCGCGCCGCGAAAAAGGCGGATAAGGCCGGGAAAAAATAAGAACTTCTCCTCTTTTTCCTCCTGACGCCCCCGCCGGGGTTCCTTTGGCGGGGGCGTCCTTTTTGTGGATGTTTACTGTAATGATTAATGATTAAAGAGTAATGAATAATGAATAGTGAATAATAGTGGATGGAAATGCTCCGCATTTCTTCATTTGATTTTCTTTTATAGTTATAGAGAACAATATAACCCTTTCGGGCGTCCAACCGGCGTCCCGAAGACCGGCCTTTCACGGCCGGTCATACGCGGGTGGAACGGGGAAGACGGCCGCGTCGAATACGGGATTGTCAAGGGGCTTTGCTCCTTGACCGGATTCTTAAGGCAGAGCCTTAAGCGGATTCCAAAGGCAGCGCCTTTGGTCCATCAAAGTGAAACTTTTTCGCTGCCTTAAGGGCAGCGAAATCAATATCAAATAATTTCATAAACAACTTGATAGAAACGCAATACCTAAAAGGCTCCCTCTCCGAGGGAGCTGGCCGCGCAGCGGACTGAAGGAGTGTGGTTATACAGCTTTGCTGTATAACCACATAAGCAAAATAATTTAAAAGAAAAACAGCTTTCACTTGTTTTTCCTACTCCTTCCGGCGCATCCGCGCCACCTCCCTCGGGGAGGGAGGCTGGGGTTTGTGCCTTCCGAAAAGTTGTAATGTTGTAGTAAAAGCCCTGCGTCCTAAACACAGGGCTTTAAAATTATACCACCTGGAACAGGAAGAACTTGAGGTAGTTGGTCTCGGGGACATTCCAGAGGATCGGGTGGTCGGGGGCCTGCTGGCGGACTTCGATCTGCCGCAGTTCCCTTCCGGCGTCGCGGGCGGCGTCCCGCAGCATCCGGATAAACCGTTCCTCCTCCATGAAGTGGGAGCAGGAAGCGGTCGCCAGGTACCCGCCCCGGGGGAGCAGCTTCATCGCCCGGAGGTTTATTTCCTTATACCCCCGGTAGGCGGAATCGACCGTTTTGCGGCTCTTGGTGAAGGCCGGCGGGTCCAGGATGATAAAATCGAACCGGCTGTCCGGGTCATGGCTTTCCTCCATCCGGGGCAGCAGGTCGAAGACGTTGGCGGCGACAAAATCCATCTTCCCCTCCAGCCCGTTCAGCCGGGCGTTTTCCCTTGCCAGCCCGACCGCCGTTTCCGATACGTCCACCGCCCGGACAAACGCAGCCCCGCCCCTTGCGGCGTTTAACGCAAAGGAGCCGGTGTGGGTGAAGCAGTCCAGCACCCGCTTGCCGCGGGCGAGCCGGGCGACCGCCAGCCGGTTATACTTCTGGTCGAGGAAAAATCCGGTCTTCTGCCCCTCTTTGAAGTCGACCCGGTAGCGGATGCCGTTTTCGACGATCTCGGTCTCGGTATAACCGGGCGTCTCCTCCCCCGGCAGCGGGTAATAGCCTTTCCCCTCTTCCATCCCTTCCAGCCTGCGGATGGCGGCGTCGTCCCGCTGGTAGACGCCCCGGATCTGCTGGCCGTCCTCCCGGAGGATTTTGACCAGCAGCGGGAAAATGATATCCTTCCGCTTTTCGATCCCCATCGAAAGGGTCTGGGCGACGAGGATTTCCGAAAACCGGTCGACCGTCAGCCCGGGGAAGCCGTCCGCCTCCCCGAAGATCACCCGGCAGCAGCAGAGGTCCGGCGACCCTTCCCCGCCCATGACCGTCTTACGGTAGTCCCAGGCATAGCGGAGTTTCCGCTCCCAGAAGCCTTCGTCAAACCGGTCGTTGGCGCTGCGGGAGATCAGCCGGACACGGATCTTGGAGTTGTGGTTGTAAAAGCCGGAGCCGATATACCGGCCTTTTCCGGTCAGGACGTCGACGATACTGCCGTCCTCCGGCGGGGCGGCGAGCGGTTCCCCTTCCGGGCTTTCCAGTCTTTCCACTTCGGCTTCATAGACCCAGGGGTGGCCGTTTGCCGCCGCCCGTTCGCCTTTGGGGGTGATGACGGCGCGGGGATAGGGACGGATGGTTTTCATAGGGCGCTCCTTTCATAGCGTAAGATTCCCCCGGATGGCCGGGGGAAGGGATTTTCCAAGGGTTATATGTAAAATTTATTAAGCCCTCACAGCCGGGATCACCGGCGCATATAGATAAGCGGGTAAGGGTTCCCCTGCCCGTCCAGTTCGGTGCGTTTGTAGGCATGAAAGCCCATATGCTCGTAAAAGCCGATGGCCTGCGGGTTCTGCTCGTTGACGGTCAAAGAATGTACGGCATACTGGTCGATGCCGTACTGGAGCAGCCGCCGGCCCAGCCCCTTCCCTCTTTCTGCCGGGGAGACAAACAGCATTTCCAGCACGCCGTCCTCTATGCCCATAAAGGCGGCCGGGCGGCCGTCCGCGGTTACAGCTGCCAGCAGGTGGGCGACGCCGGCGAGGGCATCGGGGACATAGGCCTTGATCGCGCGGATCTCCTGCTCGGACAGGAACAGATGGGTCGCCCGGACCGAACTTTCCCACACTTCCAGCAGCGCGTCTATCCATTCCGGCGGACGGCAGGTCAGTTCATGGATCTCCATTTATTCCCCGCTTTCCTTCGCCGTCAGCGCGGCGTAGATCTCGCTCTTGCGGAACCGGGTGCGGGCGGAGACCTGTTTGGCGGCGTCGGTCGGGCGCATCCCGCCGGCCACCAGCCGCGCCGCCTCCTCGACCGCATCGCTGAGCGGCATTTCGGGCGGCAGGGCGGGTTTCGCCCCTTCGATGATCAGCACAAATTCCCCCTTCGGGGTGTTAACGGCATAATGGGCGGCCGCTTCCCCCAGGGTCGTCCGGAAGACCTCCTCATGGATCTTGGTCATCTCCCGGCAGAGGGAAACCCGCCGGTCTTCCCCGAATACCGCAGCCATATCCCGGAGGGTGTCCAGCAGCTTGTGGGGGGCCTCGTAGAAGATCAGGGTATGGGTGTCGTCCCGGACGCTTAACAGGTGCTCCCGGCGGTTTTTGCGGTTGGTCGAGAGAAAGCCTTCAAAGGCAAAGCGGGAGGTGGGCAGGCCGCTGATGCACAGCGCCGATATGGCGGCGCTGGGGCCGGGGATGACGACCGTCTGGATGCCGGCCTCCGCCGCCAGCCGGACCAGGTCCTCACCCGGGTCGGAGACGCAGGGCATCCCGGCGTCCGAGACGATCGCGGCGTCCTCGCCGTTTAAGACCCGGCGGATGATCGCCTCCCCCCGTTCCCGGAGGTTGTGTTCGTGGTAGCTGACCATCGGCTTGCAGATGTCGAAGTGGTTGAGCAGCTTTAACGTGACCCGGGTGTCTTCGGCGGCGATAAAGTCCACCCGTTTCAGTGTCTCGATGGCGCGGGGGGAAAAGTCGGACAGGTTGCCGATCGGGGTGCCGACGATGTAAATGGTTCCGCTCATAGATCGTGCTGGTTCCTTTCTGTGGCCGTTTCCGGCCGGTTTGTTTATCGGTTGGACGGCCCGTAGCCGGTGATGCGGGCGGCGGCAGCCGCGTCGAAAATCAGGGGCGGTAGGACGCGCATCGAGGGTTTTGCATCTTTTTTCCCCTCGACGAGGACGAGCCAGGGCGGGGCGTCTGCGTCTTTCGCGACCAGCTGCATCCGTTTGGGCTCCAGCCGGTTTTGCCGCATGGAACAGAGGATGTCTGTCAGCCGCTCCGGCCGCTGGCAGAGGACAAACCGCCCGCCGGTTTTGAGCAGTCCCGCCGCCGCCCGGCAGACGCCGTCCAGCGTACAGGCAAGCTCATGCCGGGCGATCTGCTGGGCGGCCCCGGATGAGAGGATGCCGCTGCCGGCGGCTTTGTAGGGCGGGTTGCAGGTGACGAGGTCGAAAGTCCCGAAGGGGAGCCGGCCCTTCAGGTCGTTTAAATCGGCCAGCACCGGCCGGAGGATGCCGTCCAGCGGCTCCCCCGCCTCTTCCGAAACGCGGAGGGAATCGGTAAACTGCCGGATCGCCTCCGGCTGGATATCGACCCCGTAGACCGCTTTCGGGCGGCAGTTTTTGTAGAGCAGGAAGGCGATGATGCCGCAGCCGGTGCCGAGGTCGGCGGCAATATCCTTATGCCGCAGCCCTTCCCCGGCGAACCGGGCGAGCAGGAAGGCGTCGCTGCCGAAGGTATGGGCGGCGGAGGTGGAAAGGTAGAGGCTGTCCCCCAGCCGTTCCAGGCGGTTTTCTCCGGGCATGGCGGCCCTCCTTTCAGAATTTCTACCCCTTATTATACCATACGGCGGGGGCCGCCGCAATATGGAATCGGGCGCGCCGGAAGGCGTTTTTGCCCTTTTGGACAGGCCGGCTTTGCGGCGCGCCAAAATGTTCCACGTGGAACATTTTGGCGCATCGGCTGTTTTTGGGTTGTTTTTTTCTTAAGATATCCGAAAAAACCGCCCAACCGGCCGCAAATATGGTATAATAGGGACAGAAACCGGCACTGGCCGGTATTTTGAGGAGGGAAAGATATGGAAAGAGAGGAAAAACTGCACACCTTCGGGAGCTGGCTGGCGGAGAGCCGGAAGGCGGTCTTTTTCGGCGGGGCGGGCGTCAGTACAGAATCCGGATTGCCGGATTTCCGCAGTCCGGACGGCCTGTACAGCCAGACTTACGACGCCCCGCCGGAAGAGATTTTAAGCGGGGGGTATTTTTACCGCCATACCGACCGGTTTTACCGCTTTTACTGGGACAAGATGGTTTATCCGGACGCGAAACCGGGCCCTGCCCATAAAATGCTGGCCCTGCTGGAGCAGACCGGGCATCTGTCCGCCGTCGTCACCCAGAACATCGATGGGCTGCACCAGATGGCCGGGAGCAAAAATGTCTTTGAGCTGCACGGCAGCATTTACCGCAGCCGGTGCATCCGGTGCGGCCGGAAATACACCCTGCCGCAGCTGCTGAAAAATAAGGAAAAGGATCCTGTCCCCCACTGTTCCTGCGGCGGGGTCATCAAACCGGAAGTCGTCCTCTATGGCGAGAGCCTGGATGAGGAGACGCTGCTGGGTTCCATCGACGCGATCCGGCAGGCAGACCTGCTGATCGTCGGCGGCAGCTCGCTGACTGTCTATCCGGCGGCGGGGCTGCTCCACTACTACCGCGGGCGGCGGCTGGTGCTGATCAACAAGACCCCCACCCCGCAGGATGAATCGGCCAGCCTCCTGTTCCGCGAAGGGATCGGCCCGGTGCTGACCGGGGCAGTCCGGCTGGCCGGCATCGGGAAGGAGGCGTCTAATGCGGAAAATTCCTTTTAACCGGCAATATGCGGTCATCGCGGTTTATGCCTTCCTGGTTATACTGGCAGGCTCTGTCTGCATTGCCTGCCTGGCAAATTATCAGGTGATTTTAGGTATAGCCGGGCGGCTGATGGGCATCCTCTCGCCGTTTGTCTGGGGGGCCTGCCTCGCCTATCTGTTAAACCCGCTGCTGAAGACGGCCGAACGGTTTTTAAACTGGGTTTCCCGGGGGAAGCTCTCCCGCCGGAGCAGGCGGTCGTTCGGCATCTGCATCACCTATATCTGCGCGATCGCGATCCTGCTGGTGCTGCTGCGGATCATCATCCCGCAGCTGGCCGAAAGCCTGCGCAACCTGATCCCGCAGGTGACCGGCTGGATCAACTCCATCCCGTCGCTTGTAAACGAGCTGGTCAATCGGTATGACCTCGACCTTGAGCTGCTGACCCAGAACGATACGATCACGGCGATCGTCACCCGGATGCGGCAGATCGTCACCGATTTTGCCAGCGACCTCACCTCCATTATCCCGCGGCTGTTCCAGCTGACCAGTTCGCTGGTCGGATGGGTGTTAAACCTGCTGATCATCGTCATCCTGCCGGTCTACCTGCTTTCCGGCAAGGAACTGCTCTACGCCCACGTCAAAAAACTCGCCTATGCCCTGCTGCCGAAAGGGGGCGTCGACCGGCTGATCGACCTGACCCATTCGGCCAACGAGATCTTCTCCGGGTTTATCATCGGCAAGATCGTCGATTCGGCCATTATCGGCAGCATCTGCTTTATCTTCATGGCGCTGTTTAACTGGCCCTACGCGATGCTGATCAGCGTGATCGTCGGCATCACCAACATTATCCCCTATTTCGGGCCGTTTATCGGGGGGATCCCGTCGATTTTGCTGCTGCTGATCATCGACGTCCGGACGGCGGTCATGTTTATGATCTTTATCATCATTTTGCAGCAGATCGACGGCAACATCATCGGGCCGAAGATCCTGGGCAACTCGACCGGGCTGTCCGCCTTCTGGGTCATCTTTTCGATCACCCTGTTCAGCGCGCTTTTAGGGCCGATCGGGATGATCATCGGGGTGCCGGCCTTTGCGGTCATCTATATGCTGGTGCGGGAGACCGCCGGGTGGCTGCTCCGCCGGAAGGGGATGGACGACGCGACCGACGCCTACGCATCTCCTTTTGAACCGATTATCCGGAAGGAGGAAAAACACCCCAAACCGCCTAAACCCGTTAAACGGTAATATAAAACAGAATCCCACCGCCTGCGGATGAACCGGCAGGCGGTGGGATTTTATCTTACGGTTTCCGGTTTTCGGTAAACGGCGATCCCGGCAAGGGGGCGGAGGCCGTCCATTTGCCCCCTTCCCTTTTTACAGCGTCACCGTCTCCGACAGGACCTCGTCCGAGCTGTGGCCGGCCATGATGACAAAGTCGCCGTGCTCGAAGACAAAGGCCTCATTGTTCCAGAAGGAGAGCATCTCGGTGGTGACGGTAAAGGAGACGGTCTTCTTCTCGCCGGGGGCGAGGTCAACCTGGACAAAGTCTTTGAGTTCCTTGACCGGGCGGACGCAGGAGGCCGCGACGTCGCGGATGTAAAGCTGTACGGTCTCCCGGCCGGCAACCTTCGAGGTGTTCTCGACGTCGACCGAGACCTGGAGCGGCAGGCCGCCCTCGGTCTTTTCGACTCTCAGGTTCGAGTAGGCGTATTCCGAGTAGGACAGCCCATAGCCGAAGGGGTAAAGCGGCTCGTTCGGACAGTCGAGGTAGCAGGAGACGAACCGGTGGGGCTTGCCGACGACCGGGCGGCCGGTGTTCATATGGTTGTAGTAGACCGGCACCTGTCCGACCGTCTGGGGGAAGCTCATCGACAGGCGGGCGGAGGGGTTGACGTCCCCGAAGAGGACGTCGCCGATCCCGGCCCCGGCTTCGCTCCCGAGGAACCACGCCTGCACCACCGCGTCACAGAAGGGCAGCACCGGTTTGAGCTCCAGCGGGCGGCCGCTGAAGACGACCGCGACCACCTTTTTGCCCATGTCGTGGAGCTTTTCCAGCATCTTTTCCTGGTTGTGGGAGAGGCGGAGGATCGTCCGGCTGGCGGACTCGCCGGTGTCGTCCGGATGCTCGCCGACGGCGGCGACGACGATTTCACAGTCCGCAAGGCTGTCCAGCTCGGCCGTCTGGTCGGAGACGTCGAAGAAGCCCATCTGCATTGGCTTCAGCTCCTCGGCCATCGCGGTTTTGACCTCCGCCCCGTGCATCTGCAAGCCGCGGAGCAGGGTCGAGTTGCCGCCGGTGGCGGTGATCGACCAGCCGCCGAGGACGCTTAAAGAGTCGGCAAAAGGCCCTGCAAGGCCCAGTTTCGCGCCTTTTTGGAGCGGGAGGATTTTCCCCTCGTTCTTTAAAAGGACGACGCAGCGGGCCGCTGCTTTGCGGGCAAGGGCCATATGGGCGTCACACTGGCAGACTTCCTTTTCTTTCCCGGCGTCGGCGCCCTTGAAGGGGTTTTCGAAGAGGCCGAGCCTGTTTTTCAGCGAGAGGATCCGCCAGACCGCTTCGTCGATCAGCTTCTCGTCCACTTCGCCCGAACGGACCAGCTCTTTGCCGTAGTTCAGGATATGGGTGGACATCATCTCAATGTCGACGCCCGCCTCCAGCGCGTATTTCGCGGCTTCTTTTCCGCCGGCGGCGAGGCCGTGGGGGATCATCTCGTTGACCGCGTCGAAGTCGGTGATTGCGACCCCGTCAAAGCCCCATTCGTCCCGCAGGATCTTGCGGTAGAGCTTTTTGGAGCCGGTCGCGGGGATCCGGTCGATGGTGTTGAAGGAGGTCATGCCCATCGCGGCCCCGGCGTCGACCGCCGCTTTATAGCCGTCCAGATAGAACTCCCGCAGCATCCCGTCGGAAATATCGACCGTGTTGTAATCCCGGCCGCCTTCCGAGCCGCCGTAGCCGCCGAAATGCTTAAAGCAGGAAGCGATCCTGTCGGGGGCGGACATATCGTCTCCCTGGTAGCCTTTGACGGTCGCGGCGGTCATCCGGGCGATCAGCAGCGGGTCCTCGCCGGGGGACTCCATCACCCGGCCCCAGCGGGGGTCGCGCACCAGGTCGCACATCGGCGAAAAGGTCAGCTGGACGCCGGTCGCGGCGGCCTCTCTGGCGGCCATCGCGGCAGACTCCTCCATCAGGCCGGTGTCGAAGCTGCACCCCATCGCCAGCGGGATCGGGTAGACGGTTTTGAGGCCGTGGATGACGTCGGCCATAAAGAGCATCGGGATGTGGTGGGGCTGGCGCTCCATGTGGCGCTTCTGCATTTCGATGATGTTTTCGGCCCCGAAGGCGTTTAAGGTGCTGCCAAGGAGCGGTACATCTTCGGATTTCAGGTTCATCTGCTGCATCGGGCCGGTCAGGTCGACCGACTCCGCGGCGCCGAAGAAGTTGGGGGAAAGCTGGGTCATTTCACCCAGCTTTTCTTCCAGGGACATATCGGCGAGCAGCGCCCGCAGTTGTTTCTCGGTAATGGAAAGACCTCCTTTGTGTGTAGATAAATTTATGATTATATAAACAGTACAAGCTTTCCAAACGTCCAACTGGCGTTCCGAAAACCGGCCTTCCACGGCCGGTTTCATGTGTATGAGGCGAGCTTCTCACGCCGCGTCGGACATGGGATTCTTAAGGGGCTTTGCTCCTTAAGCGGATTCCAAAGGCGGCGCCTTTGGTCCATCAAAGTGAAACTTTGTCGCTGCCTTAAGGGCAGCGAAATAAACATTTAATGCTCAAAATAATATTTGTACTAACAACTTATCGGATTTGCACTACGTCAAAGGCTCCCTCCCCGAGGGAGCTGTCATCGAAGATGACTGAAGGAGTAAGGTTATTCAGCAAAGCTGAATAACCTTACAAGTCAAACCTTTAAAAGAAAAACAGCTTTCGCTTGTTTTTCCTACTCCTTCCGGCGCATTCGCGCCACCTCCCTCAGAGAGGGAGGCCGGGGTTCGTGCCTTTCGAAAAGTTGTATTGTTAGAAAAAAATGCAAGTTACTGCAGCTTCCCGTTATACTGCGCCCGTTCGCCGCCGATATAAGGGGCGCGGCTGCGGGCGAGGATGAGGATGGCCTCCCCTACCCGGCTGACGCTCGCCCGGACCGGGACGGCGACCGGACGCAGGTG
>CALXKG010000072.1 GCA_944388825.1 uncultured Clostridia bacterium
CTCGCCCCCGTCCAATGTCAGCGGCAGCGGGCCGCCGTACACGCCGGCCGCCGCCAGCTTTTCCCCCAGTTCCGTCACCCGGGGGACGTTGATCCCCTGCTCCCGGAAGAGGGCGGCCGCCCCGGCGACCGAAGCGGCCGGCCCGTCAAAGGCGACTTTCCCGTGGTCCAGCAGGATGACCCGATGCACATAACTGCACAGCAGCATGATCTTCTGCTCGACCACGACGACCGTTTTCCCGAAATCGCGGTTGAGCTTTTGCAGGATCTCAAAGATCATCACGCTGCTCTCGGGGTCCAGCTCGCCGGTCGGCTCGTCCAGCAGGATGATCTCCGGCTGCATCGCCAAGATCGCCGCGATCGCGACCTTCTGTTTCTGCCCACCCGAGAGGGAGCTGATCTGCCGCCGCCGCAAATCGGCGATCCCCAATAGGGAGAGGGTCTCCTCCAGCCGCCGCCCGATCTCCTCTTTCGGGACGCCGAAGTTTTCCATCCCGAAGAGCACTTCGTCCTCGACCACCGAGGCGACCATCTGGCTGTCGATGTCCTGGAAGACCTCGCCCACCATCCGCGCGAGGACCTCCGGCTTTACCTCGACGGTGTCCTGTCCGTTTACCTTGACCGCCCCGTAAAAGTCGCCGGCGAAGTGGTGGGGGACAAGGCCGCTGACCATGTAGGTGAAGGTGGTCTTGCCCGCCCCGGAGGCGCCGGTCACGCCGGCAAACTCCCCGTCCGCGATCTCGAGGGATATATTCCGGAGGGCGTACTGTTCCCCGCCTTTGTAGCGGAAGCTGCAATCGTCAAACTGGATCATCCCGCCGCCCCCGTTACCGCTTCAGGTTCATCAGCCCGCCGACCGGGATGCTGAGGATCAGGACGATCACGCAGTTTAACACCGCCGTCACGACCGAGACGGTCGCCATGCTGACAAACTGGGCCGCCGGCATCGGGTTGGCATAGGTCATGGCCGCCAGCCCGACAAACGCAAACCCGGAGACGAGGGTGGTCACAAGGGTCGTGACCAGCGGCTTGACCGCCTTCGGCATCGGGACGAGGACGAGGGCCGCCATCGTGACGGCGCCCAGCGTCTCGCTCAAAAGCCCGAGCCAGGGCATCGAGGTGCCGATCTGGCTGATGGCGCCCGAGATAAAGCCGATAATCGCCGCCTCTTTGAAGTTCGGCCGGACGATCAGGATCGACAGGCAGTAGGTCGCGATCAGGAAGTTGGGGTGCATATTCCCCAGCGCCAGGAACCCGGCGCAGAGCCGCAGGACGACCCCGACCGCCATCATAATGCCGACGAGGATGAGGTTGTTGATGCTGCGCAGGCCGGTGGCCGCCGTTTCGTTTACGATTCTCTTTTCCGCCATGGTAAAAACCCTTTCTGCGCGGTATAAATTCATCTGCCCATCGCCCCGCCGCACCCGGCGCGAAGGGAGCCATGCTCGCCGGAAAAGGGACCGCCAACAAATAAAAAGAGCCTGTCCTTAACTTAAGGACAGACTCTACAATCTGCGGTACCACCTTAATTGCCGCCGGTATATGCGTATACCCATACGCCGGTACACCAAACGGCCACTCTCCGAAATGCTAGCACATCTCCGGCCTTTAACGCAGGCATACGTCTTGGATACTGGGGGGGGAAACCCCGTTCGCCTCGCCCTCCGTGGTCCATTTGCAGGCTGCTTACTGCGGGATTTCCATCATCGCCCGCTCTCTGGAAGCGCATATCCTGTTTGATTTCCACATCTCAGGTTTCGTTTGTTGTGAGGCAATCATAGCACACGGGAGAAAAACTTGTCAAGGGGTTTTTGAAATTTTGTCGGTCTGCGAGAATTTTTCCGAGGAAATTTGTACGGTTTCACGAGGTTTATGCCGCCTTTTTCCCCTTTTCGGCCTCCCCCAGCAGTTTCTTAAACCGGAAGAGGAAGATGACCGTCGTCGTGACCGACGCCAGCATATCGGCGACCGGCTCGGCGAGGAAGATGCCGTCGGTGGGAGGCAGGATGCCGGTCTGCCGGAAGACGGCCGGCAGGGTGAGGGCCAGCGGGATCAGCAGGATGACTTTTCTAAGCAGCGCGCAGAACATCGACACCTTCGCCTGCCCCAACGCCATAAAGGTCTGCTGGCAGGCGTTCTGCCCGAACATCGTCAGCACCCCGAACAGGAAGATCCGCGCCCCATGGGCCCCGATGTCCATCAGCGACAGGTCGTCCGAGAAAAGCCGGATGACCACCGTCGGGAACAGCTGGATCAGCGCCCAGACGACGACGCAGTAGATGCCGTTGACGGCGATCAGCCGCTTAAACGTCCCCCGCACCCGGGATGTATTGCCGGCGCCGTAGTTGTAGCTGGTGATCGGCTGGGCGCCCTGACACATACCGGTCATCGGCATCATAATGACGGTGATGCGGGGGACCAGTACTGAGACGACCGGGACGTAAGCATCCCCGCCGTACGGCTGCATCCCGGCGGTGAAGACCACCTGGATGGCGCTCTCGGTGACGTTCATGATAAAAGGGGAG
>CALXKG010000073.1 GCA_944388825.1 uncultured Clostridia bacterium
CCAACTTTGTCCAACATCAGGAGGTCTATATGCTGCAAGAACTGCACAACCTGTTTGCCAGCGGCCGTTTTGCCGTCCACGGCCTGCTGCTGGAAGAGGAGGGGGAGACGCTTCTCGCCCTCGGGGACTGCGATACCCGCCGCCCGGTCTATTCGGCGGCCAAGTCCTTCACCGCGACGGCTGCCGGGATGCTGGCGGCGGAGGGGAAGTGGTCGCTGGACGACCCGTTGCTTGATTACCTCCCGCCCGGGCCGGTCTCCCGGATGGAACCGGCCAGCCGGGAAGCGTTTGCCGGGCTTCCCATCCGCCGCTTCCTGACGATGTCGGTCCCGGGCTACCCCTTTCGCCCGGAGGGGGAAGACTGGCTGTCCTTCTGCCTCTCCTGCCCGGCCCGGTACGGCGGAGAACCGCTTTTTGCCTACTCGAATATCCCGGCCTATCTCGCCGGCGTCGCGGCGGAGAGGGCCGCCGGGGAGCCGCTGGCGGGCTACCTTGCCCGGAAGCTGCTGGCCCCGCTCGGCATCGAAAACCCCGTCTTCCGCACCGACCCCGCCGGGCGGTTTTACGGCGCGACCGGGATGGAATTATCGGTGCGGGAACTGTCCCGCCTCGGGACGCTGTATCTGCGGGGCGGCGTCTGGGAAGGGGAGCGGCTGCTGCCGGCGTCCTGGGTGAAGGCCGCGACCGCCCCGCAGATCCCCGCCGGGAAGCAGTACTACGGCTACTTTTTCTGGGTCGGGACGGACAATTTCTCGGTGAGCGGCAAATGGGGGCAGAAGTGCATCGTCTACCCGGCGGAAAAACGCGTGGTCACATGGGAAGGGGATATGCCGGAGGATGCGGGGAGCTTTGAGCGGATCGTGCGGGAGATCCTGCGCTCCGCGAAACCGGCCGCCCCCGGGTTGGCAAATCGGGCACTATGATTTTATGCGAAATTACGGTTGACATTGGGACAATTTTTGTGTATTATTAAAGTATCGGTAAAAGGCCGCCGCATGGCTGCGGAAGGCCAAAACCGGGGCAAAAGAAAGGAATGTGATCCCCATGGTAAACGAAAAATATACCGAATGGCTGGAAAAGGCGACCGAAGATCCCGACCTCATCGCGGAATTGAAGGAAGTCGAAGGGAAGCCGGACGAGATCAACGACCGCTTCTACCGGGAACTGGCCTTTGGCACCGCGGGCCTGCGCGGCGTCATCGGGGCCGGCACCAACCGGATGAACATCTATATCGTCCGCAAGGCGACCCAGGGTATTGCGAACTATATTAAAAAGCATTATGCATCGGGGTCGCTGGCCATCAGCTACGACTCCCGCATCAAGTCGGACGTCTTTGCGAAGGAGACCGCCCGCGTCTGCGCCGCCAACGGCATCAAGGTCTATATCTATCCGGAACTGATGCCGGTGCCCTGCCTCTCTTACGCCGTCCGGTACTACCACACCGCGATGGGCGTCATGGTCACCGCTTCCCATAACCCGGCCAAGTACAACGGCTATAAAGCCTACGGCCCCGACGGCTGCCAGATCACCGACGAGACCGCTGACGAGGTGCTGGCCAATATCAACGCGCTGGACGAGTTCACCGACATTAAACTGATGGACTTTGAAGAGGGCGTAAAGTCCGGCATCATCGAGTACATCGGGCAGGAATGCGTCGAGAGCTTCTATCAGGACGTGCTCAAATGCTCGCTCAACTCCGACGTCGTTTCCCGCTCCGGCTTCAAGATCGTCTACTCGCCCCTCAACGGTTCCGGCAACAAACCGGTCCGCGAGATCTTAAAGCGGATCGGCATTAAGGAAGAAGACCTGACCGTCGTCCCCGAACAGGAACATCCCGACGGCCACTTCCCGACCTGCCCCTACCCGAACCCCGAGATCCGCCAGGCGCTGGAACTGGGGCTCAAGCTCTGCGAAGAGACCGGCTCCGACCTGATGCTGGCGACCGACCCCGACTGCGACCGTGTCGGCATCGCCGTCAAGACCGGGGACGACTACAAGCTGCTGACCGGCAACGAAGTGGGCGCCCTGATGCTCTACTACATCGCCTCCCAGCGCAAAGCCCTCGGCAAGATGCCGAAAGACCCGATCGCCATCAAGACCATCGTCACCACCGACCTGACCAACCGGGTTGCCGAAGAATTCGGCGTCCAGCTCATCGAGATCCTCACCGGCTTCAAGTACATCGGCGAGCAGATCGGCCTTCTGGAAGCAAAAGGCGAGGCCGACCGGTATATCCTGGGCTTTGAGGAGTCCTACGGCTACCTGCCCGGCCCCCACGTCCGCGACAAGGACGCGGTCTCCGGTTCGATGATGATCTGCGAGATGGCGGCTTACTACGCGACCCAGGGCAAGAGCCTGGTCGACGTTTTGAACGAACTCTACGCCAAATACGGCTATTACCTCTGCACCCAGCAGTCCTTCGCCTTTGAGGGCGAGAGCGGCATGAACCAGATGAACGAGATCATGGCCCGCCTCCAGGCGGACCCGCTCCAGGAACTGGAAGGGGAGAAGGTCGTCCTCTATAAGGACTACAAGGCCCAGGTCGCGATCGACAACCGCACCGGCGAAAAGACTTCGACCGGGCTGCCGAAGTCCAGCGTCCTCTCCTACACCCTCGAAAACGGCAACAAGTTCATCATCCGTCCCTCCGGCACCGAACCGAAGATCAAGTTCTATTTCTTCGTCCTCGGCAAAGACGAGGCGGACGCAAGGGCGGCGGAGAAGGTTCTGGCCGAAAATTGCACAAAACTGCTTAAGGCGTGAGACAAAAATGGCCAAAATGCCAAACCTCTAACGGGAATCTTGACTTTTTGGCACAATTTCAGTACAATGTATGCTGAAACAGAGTACGAAAACAGGAGGCTCGTGAACCATGGAAGTTAAAACCATCGGCATTTTGACCAGCGGCGGCGACTCGCAGGGCATGAACGCGGCGATCCGCGCGATCGTCCGCAACGCCGTCCGCAAGGGTATTCAGGTAAAAGGCATATTCGACGGGTTCCAGGGGCTGATCGACGGTCATTTTATTGACCTGGACATCGGCGACGTTTCCGGCATCATCCAGAAGGGCGGCACCATGCTCGGCACCGCCAGATGCCTGGAGTTCAAGGAACAGGCCGGGATCCAGAAGGCGGCGGACAACTGCCGCAAATTCGGGATCGACGGGCTGGTCGTCATCGGCGGGGACGGCTCCTTCCGCGGGGCGGGCGACCTCTCCCGGGCCGGCATCCCCTGCGTCGGGCTGCCCGGCACCATCGACAACGATATTGCCTGCACCGAGTATACCATCGGCTTTGACACCGCGATGAACGTCGCGATGGAAGCCATCGACAAGATCCGCGACACCATCACCTCCCACCACCGCTGCGCCATCGTCGAAGTGATGGGCGCGCGCGCCGGCTGGGTCGCGCTGGAAGTCGGTATCGCCACCGGCGCTTCCTACATCGGGCTTCCTGAAAATATCCTGCCGGGCGAGACCCCGAAGGAGCGGTATGAGCGGATCAAGGTCGAAGTTGCCGAACGTCTGAAAGAAGGCCAGGAAAAGGGCCGTAAAAACTTCACCGTCGTCATCGCCGAGGCGGTCACCTCCCTCAACCACGTCGCGACCGTCGAAGAGATGGCCCACGAGATCATGGAGATGACCGGCATCGACACCCGCGGCACCTGCCTCGGGCATATCCAGCGCGGCGGCAGCCCCACCGTCCGCGACCGCATCGCGGCCACCCGGATGGGCTACCACGCCGTCCAGATCCTCAAGCAGGGGATCGGCAACCGCGTTGTCGGCGAGAAGAACGGCGCCGTCTACGACATGGATATCCAGGAAGCGCTGGCGATGAAGAAATCGCTGCCGGAAGACCTGCTGGATATCTGGCGCAAGGTCGGTTATTGATTCACCGGTAAAACAAAAGGCGGAGGGTTCCCTCCGCCTCAGCTTGTCGATAAAGTCCTGTAGAAATAGAAAATCGACTTTTCGATACGCACAAAAATTAAATCACATTTTTTCCGGCGGCATGTACGGCGGAAAAAATACCTTGATCGGGACAAGTGTCGACCG
>CALXKG010000074.1 GCA_944388825.1 uncultured Clostridia bacterium
TTAATCACATTTTTTCCGGCGGCATGTACGGCGGAAAAAATACCTTGATCCGGGCAAGTGTGCGACCGTAGGGAGTGCATGCAGCCCGGATGTTATTCTGTCGAAAAACTTGTTTTTCGACAGTCTCAAGCCTCCGGGGAGCGTCTTCCCGGAGGCCTTTTTCATATAGCTTTATGCGTCAAATGTATAAAACCGGAAGTGGGGGCGGCAGCTCTCCGCCTCCAGGAATTCCACCTCCGGCAGCCGCGCCGCCAGAAGCGCCCGCATCAGCGGCAGGAAATGCCGCTCGGTCTCAAAGTGCCCGGCGTCGATGCAGCTGAGCCCCGCGTTCCCGGCGTCGACCACCTGGTCGTGCTTGAAATCGCCGGAGACCAGCAGGCCGCAGCCCCGCCGGACCGCCTCATGGACCATGCTTCCGCCCCCGCCGCAGCAGACCATCACCTTCTGCACCGGCTTCCCGGCGTCATAGGCCCGCAGGCCGGACAGCGAAAGGGCTTCGGCGACACGGCGGATCACCTCCGCAAGCGGCGCCGCTTCGGGGAAATACCCTTCCCCGGCGCAAGGGTCTTCCGGCAGCGGCGCAAAATCCTCCAGCCCCAGCTTTTCCGCCAGCGCCGCGTTTAAAAACGCCTTGTCGAAATTGGTGTGGGCGGATATGACCGCGATCCGCCGGGACAGCAATTCCCCCTGCACCGAGCCAAACGGCACGGATTTCAGCGGGTGGAAGATGACCGGGTGGTGGCTGATAATCAGCGGGCAGCTTTTTTCCGCCGCCTCGCGGACGGTTTCATGGGTCACGTCGAGGGTGAGGAGCACCCGGCCGGCTTCCGCATCCGGGTCCCCGACCAGAAGCCCGACATTGTCAAAACCTTCGCAGCTGGCAAAGGGGGCCAGCGCGTCGATCGTCTCATAAATCCTGCCTGCCGTCGTCATACCTTCCCATCCTTTCCTCTCGCCTGCAAGATCTCTTTCACGCCGCGGACCAGCCCCTCCGCTTCCCGCAGCGCATCCGGGTCGGGACTGGCCGAAGCGCGCAAACCCCGCAGCCGCTTCTCCTCCCGCTCCAGAAGCGTTTTCAGGTAAACGGCGGCATCCTCTCCCCCGTCCTCCGGCGCGCGGCCTGTGAGGGCGTAGAGGGGCGTACAGGGGATCTCCTCCCCGGTAAAGCCGGCCTGGATGACCGCATAGGCTTTCCCGGCCGCGACGGCGCACCGCTCCCGCCGGATCGCAAAGCCGTTGGCACAGAGCCACCGCCGGAGGAAAGCCGCCTGGGTCATCGGCTGGAGCAGCAGGTTGACGCCCGCCAGCTCGGACGCCCGCCGGGCGAGGATCTCCGCGATCAGCTGCCCGCCCATCCCGGCGATGATAATATCAGTGACGCCGGCAAGCGGCAGGCCGTCCAGCCCGTCGGCCAGCCGGGTTTCAATTTGATCCGCAAGCCCGTTCTCCCGGATGTTCGCCCGGGCGGACTGGAGCGGCCCCGGACGCAGGTCGGAGGCGATAAAATGCGCCGCTTTCCCCGCCTGCACCAGCGCCACCGGCAGGTAGCCGTGGTCGGTGCCGACGTCGATCCCCCGGCCGCCGGGCGTAAACAGTTCCGCGATGGCGGACAGGCGGCTGTCTAAATGCTGCATCGGAAGCTCCTTTCTTTTCGCGCAAAAAACGGACTGGCCGGATGCCCCAGCCCGTCCAGCAGCTTACTGTTTGGAAGCGATATGCTCGTTGATCTTTTGCAGCAGGTCGTCCGCCGAAACGCCGTGGACCATGCAGGCCTCTTCCAGCGCCTCCCCTCTCGAGGCGGGGCAGCCCAGGCAGTGCATCCCGATCGCCATGAACAGCGGGGCGGTGGAGGGGTAGTTATCGAGGATCTTGCCGATGGTCATATCTTTGGTGATGGTCATGGGGATTATCTCCTTTCAAAACGGTAGGGATTACATTCCACCTCTATTATACCTGATCTGGCAAAAGAATCAAGGGGTTTTACAAATTATTCACGGATTTCCGGCGGCGCCTTCCTTTAACGTATTCAGGTCGTAAGGCGTCTGCTGGTAGACAAAGTAGTTGAGCCAGTTGACATAGAGGAGGTTGGCGTGGGCGCGCCAGATAAACTTCGGCTCGTTTTCCGGGTCGTCCCCCTCAAAATAGTTGTAGGGGATGTCGATCGGCAGGCCCTTGTCCAGATCACGGAAATACTCGGCTGCCAGCGTCCCCCGGTCATACTCGCTGTGGCCGGTGACGAAAAACTGCCGCCCGTCGAGGGACGCCGCGATATGCACCCCGGACATGGGCGACTCGGTCAGCACCTCCAGCCTGCCGGTCGCGAGGATATCTTCCTTGCGGCACGCGGTGTGGCGGGAATGGGGGACGAAAAAGGTCTCGTCAAACCCCCGCACCAGCGGGTGGAAGGGCAGCAGGACATGGTGGGGGAAGATGCCGAACATCTTGCGGGGCAGGTCGTATTTCGGCACCCCGTAATGGTAGTAGAGCCCCGCCTGCGCCCCCCAGCAGATGTGGAAGGTGGAATAGACGTGGGACTTCGACCACTCAAAGATATAGCACAGCTCCGGCCAGTAGTCGACCGCCTCGAAGGGCATCTGCTCGACCGGCGCGCCGGTGATGATCATCCCGTCGAAATACTCGTCCTCCACCTCCCGGATGGTCTTGTAGAATTTGAAAAGATGCTCCTCCGACGTGTTGCGGGAGACATGGGTCTCGGTCTGCAGCAGCTCGATGTCCACCTGAAGGGGCGAGTTGGACAGCACCCGCAAAAGCTGTGTCTCGGTCTCGATCTTCTTGGGCATCAGGTTCAGGATCGCGATCTTCAAGGGGCGGATGTCCTGATGGGAGGCGCGCTCCTCGTTCATGACAAAGATATTCTCCCGCCGCAGCTGGGAATTGGCCGGCAGCGAATCGGGAATGTTGATCGGCATGGAACCACCTCCGGAAACTATTTCTATTATTATAGCAAAATTCAAGGCCGCTTTCAATACGGTGGACGGAATTTTTCCGGAAAGTGTATTTTATTCAGATACACCTATCCGCCGGTAAAAAAATACGCCAACCCCCTTGACAAAGCTGCTTCACTCTGCTAAAATAATCTTGTTTTCAGGTGATAGCACTTTACCGTAGTAATAACATGAAATAAACAGATAAGGATGGGATCCTCTATGAAAAAGACCTTCTCCCGCATGGGTTCGTTTGCACTCGCCGCCCTTCTTGCCGCTTCCCTCGCCGGGTGCGCGGCCAACGGCGCCGATGAAGGGAGCCTGCTGGACGAGATCAGGGCGGAAGGCGTCTTACAGGTCGCGACCGAGCCCTATTTCGCCCCCAACGAATTTATCGACTCCTCCAAATCGGGGCAGGAGCAGTATGTCGGTTCGGACATCGAGCTGGCGAAGGCCATCGCCGACGAGATCGGCGTCGAGCTGGAGATCATCCCGCTGGAATTCTCGGCGGTGCTGGCCTCGGTGACGAGCGGCAAGTATGACCTCGCGATCTCCGCCCTCGCCTGGACGCCGGAGCGGGAGGAGCGGATGGAAATGAGCATCGGCTACCACTTCAGCGACGACTCCCTCTATACCGTGCTGGTGCGGGAAGAGGACGCGGCAAGCTATACCTCGATCGACGATTTAAAAGGGAAAAAAGTCGTCGTCCAGTCGGGGTCGCTGCAGGAACAGCTGTTAAAAGACGCGATGGACGTCGGCGAACTGGATGAGCTGCTGTTCGTCTCGGCGACGACCGACGGCTACCTGATGGTCTCGGAGGGCAAGGCGGACGCCTGCGTCTGCGCCGGGGTCAACGGCAGCCTCTACGCCGAAGCCAACGGCGGCCTCGCCACCATCCCCGACGCGATCAACTTCCCCGTCTCGGAAGAATATGAAGGCACCCGGGTCGGCGGGCCGAAAGGCGAGACCGAACTGATGGAGGTCGTCAACGCCGTCATCGAGGAGCTGAACGAATCCGGACAGTACGGCGAATGGTACGACGAATATTCGGCATACGCCGCCTCGCTCGGTCTGGACTGAGGGGGTTGATCCGGAATGCTGCAAAACCTTTTGGACATTATCGGTTCCTACGGGGACGTCTACCTGGCGGGGCTGTGGGGGACACTTTGGATCTCCTTTGTGACGGTGGTCGCGGGGACGCTGCTGGGCATCGTCCTGGCGGCGCTCAAACTGACCCGTATCCGGCTGCTGGAGATCCTGATCGACCTCTACATCGAAGTGATCCGCGGGACGCCGGTCCTCTTGCAGCTCTACTTCTTCTGGCTGTTCCTGCCGGACGTCTTACAGCTGGACATGAGCAACACCGCCTGCGTCGTCGTCGCGCTGATCGTCAATTCCAGCGCCTACATCGCCGAAATCATCCGCGCCGGCATCCAGGCGGTCGACATCGGCCAGACCGAAGCGGCCAGGAGCCTTGGCATGACCGACTTCCACTGCCTCACCCGGATCGTCCTGCCCCAGGCGGTCAAGAATATCCTGCCGGCGCTGGGCAACGAGTTTATCGCGATGATCAAGGAGACATCGCTCGCCTCCACCTTCTTTGTGCCGGAACTGATGACCGCTTACAAGACGGTCCAGTCCTCCACCTTCCTGTCGGTCGAGTCGCTGATGATCTCGGGGCTTATCTATCTCGTCATCAACTTCGCGCTGTCGCGGCTGGTAAAACTGTTGGAAAAGAGGTTGAGAGCCAGTGACCGGTAATGTACTGATCCATGTGGAAGATTTACACAAGAAGTTCGGCAAGCTGGACGTTTTAAACGGCATCACCGAAGACATCCATGAAGGGGAGGTCGTCTCGATCATCGGCCCGTCGGGCGGCGGCAAGTCGACCTTCCTGCGCTGTTTAAACCTTCTGGAAAAGCCCACCTCTGGCAGGATCTTTTTTGAAGGGGCCGACCTGACCGCCAAAAAGGTCAATCTGGACCTCCACCGGCGGAAGATGGGGATGGTTTTCCAGCACTTCAACGTCTTCCCCCACCTGACCGTCCTCCAGAATATCACGATCGCCCCGACCCTCGAGAAAAAAGTCCCGAAGGCCGAGGCGGAGAAAAAGGCGATGGAGCTGCTCCAGATGGTCGGCCTCGCCGACAAGCGGGACGAATACCCCCGCAAGCTGTCCGGCGGGCAGAAACAGCGGCTGGCGATCGTCCGGGCGATGGCGATGGAGCCGAAGGTCATCCTCTTTGACGAGCCCACCTCCGCCCTCGACCCCGAGATGGTCGGGGAGGTGCTGGACGTCATCCAGAACCTTGCCAGATCCGGCATGACCATCGTGATCGTCACCCACGAGATGGGGTTTGCCAGGGAGGTTTCCGACCGGGTGCTGTTTATGGACGGCGGGGTCATCGCCGAGCAGGGTTCGCCGGAAGAGATTTTCGGCGCGCCGAAACAGCAGCGGACGATTGAATTTTTAAGCAAGGTGCTGTAATTTGATGTTTTTATGAAAGAAGGTTCAACGATGAACACGACGTTCTCCTACGGCCACTACTGGAAGTTCGACGAACTGACCGCCAACCTGAAAAAGCTGGCGGCGGACCATCCGGCGCTTGCACGGCTCGTCTCCCTAAACAAGACCCCGGAGGGGCGGGAAATCTGGCAGCTGACCATCACCGACCCCGCTGCCGGCCCGGCGGAAGCAAAGCCCGCCTTTTACGCCGACGGCAGCCACCACGCCGGCGAGCTGACCGGCTCGATGTCGGCGGCCTTCCTCGCCGACTACCTGCTGACCAACGCGGAGACCAGCCGGGTATCCGCCCTGCTGAAAGCCTATACCTTCTACATCATCCCCCGCGTCTCCCCCGATGGGGCGGAGTTCTACCTGACCACCCCGAACCGGGTGCGGAGCGTCAACCGCCCCTACCCCTGTGAACAGCCGCTGCCGGGCTTACAGGCCGCCGATATGGACGGGGACGGGGTCATCCGCAGTATGCGGGTCAAGTCCCCTTACGGGATGTGGAAGGTGTCCCCCCTCGACCCGCGGCTGATGGTCCAGCGGAAGCCGGACGAGCTGGAAGGGGAGTTCTACAACGTCTACACCGAAGGGTACATAACCGGCTACGACGGGGTCGCGATCCAGGAAGCCCCCTCCCCCTTTGGGAACGATTTCAACCGCAACTACCCGATCGCCTGGGCGCCGGAATCGGGACAGAAAGGGGCCGGCGTCTACCCCTTCTCCAACATCGAGACGAAGACGGTCGCCGACTTCATCATCGCCCATAAAAATATCGGCAGCGTCATCACCTTCCACACCTGGGGCGGGATGTTCCTCTTCCCGCCCGGGTTTATCCCCTCGAAAAAGGCCGACCCGGAAGATATGGCCCGCTACCACGAGATCGGCAAAATCGCGACCGAAGAGACCGGCTACCCGGTCGTCAACCTGTTTGACGAGTACACCCCCGAAGGGGTCGACATCTCCTCCGGCGCGATGGACGACTGGTGCCACTTCAACCGCGGCATCCCGGCCTACACGATCGAATGCTGGGATATGCGCCCGCGGGCCGGCATCCCGCTGAAATGGCCGCAGCCCGCCTCCCTGACCCCGGACGAGCAGGCGGACGAGATGGCGAAGTTCATGAAGTGGAACGACGAGAACCTGGGCGGCGCCGCCTTTTCCGGATGGACGCCGGCTGTCCACCCGCAGCTGGGGTTTGTCGAATACGGCGGGTTTGACTACAAGTTCTTTTTCCAGAACTGCCCGCCCGCCTTCCTGCGGCAGGAGGCCGAAAAGCACACCCGGTATATCCTCCGGGCGGCGGCGCTGCTGCCGAAGCTGGCGCTCGACCGGGTGGATTCCCGCAAGCTGGGCGAAGGGGTCTACGAGGTGACGGCGGTCGCCGGGAACCTCGGGTACCTCCCCACCAGCCTGACCAACGAAGCGGTCAAACTGGGGGTCGACGTCCCGGTCAAAGCGGAAATAAGCCTGCCGGCCGAGGGCGGCAGCGTGCAGGAGATCGGCCATCTGGCCGGCCGCTCGTCGGTCGAGACCGCCTTTACCCCCAACGGGTTTTATACCGCTTCCCCGCTGCCGCAGCGGAAGCTGGTCAAATGGATCGTCCGGGCGGAAGCCGGGACCCGGTACACCGTAAAGGTCTGCTCCCCCACCGGCGGCGTCGCCCGGATGGACAAAACGCTTGCATAATGGGAAACGCCTCTCCATCGTCCGGAGAGGCGTTTTTTCATCCCGCCGTATGTTCTTCCAGAATCCCCCGCAGGGCGGACAGCGAGCTGGAGTGGCAGCGGGCGATCTGGAGGTCCTGGTTTTTGCATTCGCTTAAGACGCAGCGGACCATCTTGTGGGAGACGGTGCCGGTAAAGAGGACCAGCAGGTCGGGAGAACCGATCTGGTTTTTCATCGTGCTGGTCATCTGGGTGAAGACTTTGGCCCGGCAGCCGTATTTTTTGCAGAGGGTTTTGTACTGGCAAACCATGCAGTCGTTGCCGCCTACGATTACGACGCTCATTTTTGATGCCTGCCTTTCCGGGAAATTTTGGTTAGCTGTAGCTAACTTACTGGTTCCAGTTTACCATAATCGGGAGGGGTTGTCAAGGGGGAATATAAAAACAGCCTCCGGAGAACCAGAGGCTGTCATAACAGTTATTCTGTATCTACTTGTACACCCACAGAATTATTTACAAGCATATCTTCAGATAGATCCGGGAAGGTAATCTGCGATCCGTCTTCAGAGATTTCTACTCGAAATTCGAAATTGACTTCAGGATACGCATCTGTGTCTTCAAAGTAATACGTTCTTACAAGCCCATCATCGACATAATATGCGTTTTCAAAGTATTGTACTTCCTGATTCCAGTTCAGATAGCTAGCGCCAATATACAATTCGTGCCTATAGCTATCACGGTCTACATTAATATGCGCAATTGATACCCCGCCTATTTTGACAGGATAATAAAAATCCAAATATACTTCTTCGTTATCAAAGCGTAATCCATTTGAATTTGTGATAACCAGCCCGTTTTCCCACTCAGCTTTCAAATTCAGGCTCATATTCGAGCTTTGTGAACGTCCACTATATGTAAATGGTTCATGTAAATCCACTTCAATGGATGTTTCGGTATTTTCCAGAGTATTGGAAGTTAACTTTGGAATGATTATTTTCGAATCTTCAAGTATAATATCCAAGCTGAAATTCCTGAAATTAAAAGTTCTTGTATTTTCTTTCCAGGCGCGATTGTTAAAACGGTAAGATTCGCTATCCAAATCACTATGGTATCCATAAGAAGCATAATATAAATAATCTATTAAATCGCCGGATAACGAATTTTTTCCATCAATATCCGATAAGTTAATTCTGCTTACCGATTGTCCATCAATTTGAATCGGAGGATCAAAATCCATATTAATGTCGTATATTACATCATTTGTTGGATTTATTGGTAAAGAAATTTCCAGTCCTTTTTCAGTAAATCTGGATTCTCCACCGATATAATTAGGGCCATTTTTATATATTTTAGTCGAAATCGACGTTTTTATGTCAGACTCTTTTCTCGTATAAATAGCGCCTATTACATCAAAGTCTACTTCACTTCTATCAATATATTGATTATAGTAGAAATCCGATAGATTTAATCCCAAATAAGTGAAACTATCCGGATCAAACCGAATACTGTACGAGCCATCCTTGCTTGTTGCAGTATATGTATCCCCTATATGGGTAACATGACAATCAAATCCTGTAAAATCACGGGGAACAAAATTCAGCAGCTCAACCAGTTGATACTGATCCTGATAATCACCATATGTCCGAATGGCGGTATACTCATCTCCATCCGGAATATGGTAATACACCTTTACACCTTCAGAGATTTCTTCACAATCAACGTATTCTTTCAAAACATAAGTATTATATGGCCTTCCACCTGACTCATCTACTACAGTTTCATACCGATATACGGCCATTTTACAGGTGGGATCATCTGCAATAGTCTCTTGCGCAATTTCGAAGTTGACTGTATAAGGGCTTGTTTCCAAATAGTCGCCCAACCGCAAAGTTACTTGCGCAGAGCGGCCAATTAAAACTTCTGTAGAAGAGAATACATTCAACCCAGCATTGACAAAATCTCTGTAATATTTAGAAAAATAAACAGGATTATGGTAGATACTTCCCTGATCACTCTTGTATACGCGATACAATTCCCGATAGGTTCCATTGTTAATTTTCCATGCTGTAACAATTCCGTTCTTATAATCCACTAAATCATGCAGCAGATTTCCATACCAGATATTGGTAATCCGCTTTTCCAGGTTCTTAATCGAAACGGTAATGACATGGCTTTCCTTATCAAAGCTGACATTGAAATCCCGTCCATAATCGGCGTTGATCTGCGGAACCATCGACGCAAAGAATTCATCCAGCTCAGCCAGATCCCCTTCTACCGGTTCGGGCGTTTCGCCGCTCGGGATATCACCGTCGTCATCGCCATCATCGCCGCCGGGGTTCCAGCCGGGGTTATCATCGTCGCCGTCGTCCCAATCATCATCCCAATCGTCGTCCCAGCCGCCCTGATTGCCGCTGCTTCCGCTGTCGCCGCTCTGGGTCGGGACATAAATGACCGTCGTGCCGCCGGAGCTGCCGCCCGCATTCTCGACCGTCACTTCCGCCTCGTTGCCGAACGCGTCAAACGCCTTGCCGGGCTGGGGCTTTTTGCTGCCGGTCGCGGCGCCGGTCTCCGCGTCGAATTGGTAGCTGGTCCCGGCAATCGTCTGCTTGCCGGTCAGCATTTTGCCGTTCCCGTCCAGATAGAAGACTTCCCCGTTGACCTCGATCAGCCCGGTCTGCAAAAGGCCGTCGTGGTTCATAAAGTACCAGTCGCCGTCCACTTCCACCCAGCCGATCTCCATCGCGCCGTTTTCGTCCAGATAGTAGTGATCGCGCCCGTAGTCCAGCCAGCCTTTCTGCATGACGCCCTGGCTGTTCAGGTAATACCAGTAGCCCTCGACCCGCTGCCAGCCGGTCAGCATCTCGCCGCTGCCGTTCATGTAGTACCAGTTTCCGTCCACCTGGGTCCAGCCGACCGCCAGGGTGCCGTTGGCGTTGAAGTAATACTGTTTCCCTTCAATCTTCTGCCAGCCGGTCAGCATATACCCGTTCGCATCGAAACAGTACCAGTTCTGGTTGATAAACTCCCATCCCGTCACCGGCACGCCGTTTTCGGTCCACTGCCAGTTCTGATAGGGGTCCTGCTGCCACTCCGCCGCAGCGGATACCGGCGACACCGCAACGGTCAATGCCATCACCAGCGCAGCAATTTTCGCCTGCATTTTCATCTGCAAACCTCCCGTACGTTTTTACCGGACAGGAAAACGGATTATTTTTCCGGAATACCCCGAATCCCTCCCGATGTTTTCATTGTAGCACATTTCGAATTAAAGGTGGTTATGCTGCCAGCATAAATTTTGGCGTTTTTTCGAAAATTCTGCTTTTTCTACATAAGTTTTCCACTTTATATAATTTTTACAGTTTTATTATCCAATATTTTTCAACAAAAAATCCCTTTCCGCCTGCGCGGAAAGGGATTACAGAAGTTTTTCCGGCTCAGTTGCTCCCCCGGAAGCCTTTTCCGATGATCTCGGAGGTGTTGGTGATCATCATAAAGGTCTTGGGGTCGTTCTGGCGGATGAAACGCCGCAGATGGATCGCCTGCATCCGGGTCATGACGGTCAGCACGACCGTCTCGTCCTCGTGGGTGAATGCCCCCTGCCCTTCCAGCCGGGTGGCGCTGCGATTGAGCGTCTTGATGATGTAATCGCAGATGATATCGGGGTTCTTGGTGACGATCGTGAAGTACTTGCACATATGGAAGGACTCCATCACGAAGTCGAGAAGGGTCGACTTGATGATCAGGCCCAGCAGCGAGAACAGCCCCGCTTCCATCCCGTAGGCGACCCCCGCCATCAGCGTGATGACGAGGTCGGAGGCCATCAGCGCCTTGCCGATGTCCATGCTGGTGTACTTTTTCAGGATCATCGCGACGATATCGGTGCCGCCGTTTGAAGCGTCGATCTCAAAGAGCATCGCGCTGCCGACCGCCGGCAGCCCGACCGCGAAAAGCAGCTCCATCAGCGGCTCCGCGGTGAAGGGCGCGTCCATCGGGACAAACCGCTCCAGCAGTTCCAGGACAAAGGACATCTCCAGCGACGAATAGGCGGTCATAAACCCAAACCCCCGCCCGAAGACCAGGAAACCCAGGATCAGCAGCGCGACGTTTAAGATCGTCACAAAGTTGGACGCGCTGAGGCTTGGGAAGTAGTGGGTCAGGACGACCGAGACGCCGGTGACGCCGCCGGTCGAAAAGTCGTTCGGGAACTTGAAGAAATAGACCCCGATGGTGATGATCAGCGTCCCGGCGTTTAAAATGCCGAACCGGATGAGGTTTTCTTTTGTCAGTATTTTACCCATGGCAGAAAATCCAATCCCCCTGCATCAGAAGGCCGCCCGGCTGTCTCTTATGGGCGGCGATCCGCTTTTTTTGCATAATTTTGTCGTTCATATTGCACTTTCCGGCAATACGCAAAACAGCTGCCGCCGGAAACCCGGCAGCAGCTGCTGCGTATCCAAAAATCAGACCGGATGGACGCCGTTTTTCTGGTCGGCTCTTGCGCCGTCGATGCCATATTTGGCGTTGCGGCGGGCCTCGAAGAACTTGGGCGCGACCTTCGGGAACATTGCGTAGGTCAGGACGTCTTCCTCCTGCTCCATCCACTCGGCGCACTCCTTGCGGAGGGTATCCAGCTCGGGGGCGAGGGTGTCGGCGAACCGGCAGGTGATGATCTCGGCATCGCCGCAGATCTTCTTCTGGAACTCGGGGTCGATCGGGACCGGGGTCTTGCCGTAAGCGCCGCGGACAAGGTCCTTAAACTCGGCGGTGCACATCTTATACCGCTCGCCGGTGATGATGTTGAAGACCGCCTGGGTGCCGACGATCTGGGACGACGGGGTGACCAGCGGGGGCATACCGGCGTCTTTGCGGACGCGCGGGACTTCCTCCAGCACTTCCTGGAACTTATCCTCCTTGCCCGCCTGTTTGAGCTGGGAGAGGAGGTTGGAGAGCATACCGCCCGGGACCTGGTAGATCAGGGCGTTGGCGTCGGTCGCCAGCATCGCGGGGTCGAGGAGGCCCTCTTCGATATACTTTTTGCGGAGGGTCATGAAGTAAGCGCGGATATCGGTCAGCTTCTTCAGGTCCAGCCCGGTGTCGTAATCGGTGCCCTGGAGGGCGGCGACGATCGACTCGGTCGGGGCGTGGGAGGTGCCCAGCGCCAGCGGGCTCATCGCGGTGTCGACGATGTCAGCGCCCGCTTCGATGCCCTTCATGAGGCACATCGACGCAAGGCCGGAGGTGTAATGGGTGTGGATGTCGACCGGGATCGAAACCGCTTCCTTGATCGCCTTGACCAGCTCATAGGTGTGGTAGGGGGTCAGCAGCGCCGCCATATCTTTGAGGCAGATCGACTTGGCGCCGATCGCCTCGATCTGTTTGGCGTAGTTGACATAGTACTCGGTCGTAAAGGTCTCGCCCAGCGTGAAGGAGATCGCGATCTGCGCATGGCCGCCTTCCTTGTTGGCCGCTTTGACGGCGGTCTCCAGGTTGCGGATATCGTTGAGCGCGTCGAAGATACGGATGATGTCGATACCGTTGGCAATCGACTTCTGGACAAAGTACTCGACCGCGTCGTCGGCATAGGGACGGTAGCCCAGCATATTCTGCCCGCGGAAGAGCATCTGTAACTTGGTGTTGGGCATTTCCCTGCGGATCACCCGCAGGCGCTCCCAGGGGTCTTCGTTTAAGAAGCGGATGCAGGCGTCGAAGGTCGCGCCGCCCCAGACCTCGGCGGAATAATAACCGACCTTGTCCATTTCGCCCAGGATCGGCAGCATATCCGACAGCGGCATACGGGTCGCCAGCAGGCTCTGATGGGCATCGCGAAGGACGGTTTCGGTGATTTTAATCGGTTTCTTGGCCATCTTAATGTGTCCTCCCTGTTAAACTATAGTTTCTTGACGGGAGGGGCGGCACCCCTCCCACCGGGCAGCAATCAGCCGATCACCGCGAGGACGTCGCCCGAATTGACCGAGTCGCCCTTCTGCGCAATGATCTGGAGGATGGTGCCGTCGCAGGGAGCGACGATGTCGTTGTTCATCTTCATCGCTTCCAGCACGAGGACCGCCTGGCCGCGGGTGACCTTATCGCCGACCGCGACGTTGATCTCCATAATGGTGCCGGGCATCGGGGCCTGGACCTCGGTCCCCTCGACAGGGGCCTGGGGCGCGGCCGGTTCAGCGGCGGGCGCGGGAGCCGGGGCGGCGGCAGGGGCCGGAGCGGCAGCGGGGGCAGCGGCGGGAGCCGGAGCGACAGGAGCGGGAGCGGCGCCGGCGGCGACCTCTTCAACCGCGACATCATATACTTTACCGTTGACGGTGATATTGAATCTTCTCATGGTCTGGGACCTTCCTTTCGGTATAATAAGACGCTTCAGTCGGAATTATAATCAGCAGGAGTGCTTTTTCGCCAGCCGCTGCACCCGCTTGGAAGCGAGGGCGTCCAGCGCCATGACGAGGGCGGCGCGGGTATCGGCCGGGGCGATGACGTCGTCGACCATGCCGGAAGCGGCGGCGGTAAAGGCGCTCGCCTCGGTGTCGGCGTACTCCGCTTCGAGGGCGGCGCGGGCCTTTGCGGTGTCTTCGACCCCTTTGAGCCGGTCATGCCAGAAGAACTCGACGGCGGTGGCGGGCGCAAGGGCCGAGATCACAGCGGTCGGCCAGGCAAGGCGGATATCGGCGGAACCAAAGGCCATCGAGGCCGCGCCGATCGCGTTGCCGGTATAGACGGTGACTTTTGCAGAGGTGGCCTCCGCATAAACGCCGGCCAGTTTCGCGGCGGCGGCGGGGCAGGTCCCCTCTTTATACCCTTCGGTGTCGACAAAGGTGACGACCGGGAGGTTAAAGCTGTCGCAGAAGCGGACAAACGCGGCGGCCTTGCCGGAGCAGGTGTTGCAGAGCTTGCCCTTGACCGAGACGACGCCGACCGTGCTGCCGCCGACGGACGCCAGAGCGGTGTAGACGTGGGGCGCATAAGCCCCGCCCAGTTCGATGACCGAATCCGCGTCGCTGACCGCCTTGACCAGTTCGTCAGACGCGGTCTTCTCGTCCAGCGCGGCGGGCGCAGGCGCGGCGCCTTCGCTGATCGGGGCGAGTTCAAGGTTGTTGAGCGGCAGGACCGAAAGGACCTCTTTTGCCTTTTTGACCGCGTCCATCGGGTCGGAAGCGACCATCGAGACGACGCCGGCTTCTGCCTGCGCCTTGGCGGAGGTGTCGCCGCCGTCGTTCACAAGGTAGAGGGAAGCGCCCTCGGCCATGATCGAGATGTCGGCGGAAGCGGCCATCATCGCGTTCACGCCGACGCAGCTGCCGGCGATGACCGCGACCTGCGGGACGACGCCCGAGAGGTTCTCGCTCATCGAGAGGATCTTCTGGTAGCAGGCGAGGACCTGCTGGCCCTCGGAAACCTTCGCGCCGTTGGAATCATAGATCCCGACCACCGGCGCGCCGTTTTTGACCGCCAGCTCATAGACCTTGGCGATCTTTTCGGCATGGGCGCGGGAAACGGCGCCGCCGCAGCTCTTGACGTCCTGGGAGAAGGCGTAGACGATGCTGCCGTCGATGCTGCCGTAACCGGTGATCACGCCGACGCCCGCGCCGCAGTCGACGTAGGCGTCCAGTTCGGTGAAGCTGCCCTCATCGAACAGGGCGGTGATCCGCTCCCGGGCGGGCGAAGCGGCCTTGACAGCGGCTTTTGCCTCTTCCAGCTTAGCCAGCTTGGCTTGTAAATTCATGAAATTGCCCCCATTCTATAGTATCGCTTCCCCGCCGCCTGTATAAAACCTTTCCGGCCGGAGCGGTGGGAAAACCGGGCCTGCGCGGCATATGCCGGGCGCAAAGGCGCTTTTTTCCGATCCTCCGCCGGAACAAAATCTGATAGAGCGCGATGGGGAATGCGGCAAAGGGATAGATTTTCCCTTTTTCCGCCAGTTTATATTATACACCTTCCCGAAATGAAGTACAAGCGGTTTCAAAACATTTTGCACTTTCTATAATTTTCGAGAAAATACGATATGGATTTTAGATCGTTTTCCCTGCCGACCGGGACCATACTGGTGGCAAGCCGGTCGGGGCGGATCTGATCCGAAAAACGGGCCCGTTCGATCCCCTGCTCCAGGGCGAGGTTCAGCGTCCCCCGCAGCAGCCCGTCGAACAGCTCCGGGTCGCCGCCGTCCTCGATCTCTTCGATCGAAACGCCGTCCGGCGTCATCCGCCAGCGGCAGTACCCCGCCAGCCTGTCCCCGTCCAGCGCGAGGAAGTAAAGGCCGCTGCGGGGGTCGGGGCTGATTTCCGGGAAAGAGTCCCCGTCCCGGTACGGGCGCATAAACAGCATGACTGCGCCCCCTTACTTCCGGCGGCGGGGGCGTCCCACCGCTTTGGCGGAATTGTTGCGGGCGGCGGTGACCAGCATCCCGACCTCCTCGTCGGTCAGCTCCCGGTAATGGCCGGGCTGGAGCATCCCCAGCCGCAGGGTGCCGATCGAAATGCGTTTCAGCCGCGCGACCGAAAGCCCGACCGCTTCGCACATCTTGCGGATCTCCCGGTTGCGGCCCTCGATGATCGTGATCAGCATGACGGTGCGGCCCTCTTCCTCGGTGACCACCTTCACCTCGGCCGGGGCGGTCTTGCGGCCGTCGATCTCGACGCCGGTCGCGAGGGCGATCTGCGCCTCCTCCGACACCTTGTCGTGGACGGTGACCCGATAGCACTTGGGGATCTCGTGGGAGGGATGGGTGATGAGGTTGGCGAATTCGCCGTTGTTGGTCATCAGCAGCAGCCCTTCGGAGTTGAGGTCCAGCCGCCCGACCGGGTAGACCCGCTCGGGGACGTCCGCCACCAGCTCCGAGACGCACTTGCGCCCCCGGTCGTCGCTCATCGCGGTCAGGTAGCCCCGCGGCTTATAGAGCATCAGATAGACGCTGCGCTGTTCGCCGGGGGACGGGAGCTTTTCCCCGCCGACGGTGATATGGTCGCGGTAGGGGTCGGCCTTCTGGCCGATGGCAGCCGGACGGCCGTTTACCTTGACCTGCCCTTCGGCGATCAGTTCTTCGGCTTTGCGGCGGGAACAGACCCCCGCGTCGGCGATGATTTTCTGCAAACGGATTTCCATTTTAAAAGTCCTTTCTGCTGTAAGGCCGCGGTCACCCCGCGGCACGGCTTGCCTCACGGCAATCGGTTGTCATGCCTATTGTACAATACCCGCCGCCCGGAAGTCAAGGGCGGCGGGTATATAAAAAACTTATTCCGTCTTCTGCGGCGTCTCCTTCTCCTTTTTGCCGCCCTTGACGATGCCGGTCACCTTGTCGATGACGTCCGGCACGGTATCCACCAGCTTGTCGACCGTCCCGGCTTGGGGGTTGACCTGCATCACCCGCACCGCGCCGTCCTTGATGACGAGGAAGGCCACCGGTTCCATCGTGATCCCCGCCCCGCCGCCGCCGGCAAAGGACTTTTTCTCCTGTTTGGTCGGCAGGTCGCTGCCGCCGGAGGCAAACCCGTAGGTCACCCGGCTGACCGGGATGATCATTGTCCCGTCGGGGGTATAGATCGGGTCGCCGATGATCGCTTTGGGGTCGGCCATCTCCCGCACCTTTTCCATCGTCGTCCCCATCAGGCCCTGTACCTTCTCGTTTTCCTGTGCCATTTTCAGCCCTTCCTTTCAAACGGTTGTTGTTCAGCGGGCTCCCCCGCCGGTTTTTTCAGCTGGATCTTCATATACCCGGCCAGGCCGGAAAACAGGCTGTCGAGGATATGCCCGCCCCGCAGCCGGAAATCGGCCTCAAACCGGGTTTCCGTCTCCCGGGCGAGGAAATCATAGGAAACGCCCACATGCCGCGCCCGGATATCCACGGCGTTGGAAAGCGCCCCGAGGCCCCCGTACAGCAGGGCGTTGGTCCTGCCATACCGGATGGCGGTCTCAGCGGCGTCCGGGCCGCCGACCCGGATATGGATGATGAGGCCGCGCACCCGGATGTGCCGCAGCGCCCGCGCCGCCGGGGGGAAAAAAGCGGTGAGCAGTTCTTTTACGGCGGAAACTGTGCCCGGCAGGTCTTCCGGATGCCGGTCCAGCTGCTCTTTGGTTTTCCGCGCAGCCTTTTTCCGCGCCTGTTTCTTTTTGGAAGCGGAGGGCTTCTTCCCCGTTTCCGGCTTTTCCTTTTGCGGAAAGACCGGGATCAGCACCGGCCGGACCCCTGCGGAAAGGGTCAGTTCCCCGTTTATATACCGGACCCGGACGGTGAAGTCCAGCGCCGACAGGATGCCCACCAGCACAAAAAACAGGAGCAGGATCCCCCCTGCCACATACAGGATGCCCTTTACAGCCGCCGTCATCCTTCCGCCTCCGGCCGTGCGGTCAGTTCTTCCGGCAGCGGCGGCAGGTCGGTCAGGGCGGAAAGCCCGAACGCCCGCAGAAAATTGGCGGTCGTCTTATAGGTCAGCGGCCGCCCCGGGACCATCAGCCGTTCGTGCTCCTCGATCAGCCCTTTCTCCACCAGGTTGTTGACGACGTTGCCGCTCTCGACCCCCCGCACCTGCTCGATAAAACCTTTGGTGACCGGCTGGTTGTAAGCTATGATCGCCAGCACCTCCATCGCCGCCGGGGATAGGGGCGCGCCGTGCTTCAAATCGGTGACGGCGACGATCTGCGGCTCATAAAGCGGTTTGGCCGACAGCTGTACCATATCGTCCAGAAACAGCAGCTGCAGGCCCCGTTCTTCGCCCTCCAGCCTCTGCCCGTAGAGCAGCAGCTGCTCCCTCGCGGCAGCCGTGTCGATGCCAAGCCCCGCCGCCAGCCGCTCCACCTCCAGCGGCGCGCCGCTGCAAAAGAGGACAGCCTCGATCGCCGCCTGATAGTTTATCTTATCCATCCGCTTCCCGCCTCCTGTTGAGATAGACCGTCCGGTCGCCGTCGCCGATGGTGATCCGGCCGGACTTGACCAGTTCCAGTACGGCTAAAAAGGTCGCGACCAGCTCGCTGCGCTCCCCCGATTGAAAAAGGGACTGGTATTCCGCCTGCCCCTCTTTATACAGCCGCCGCAGCAGCCAGACGATCCGGGATGTGACCGACACGAACCGCCGGTTGACGATCCCGTTAAACGCCTCGGCCGGGGGCGGCATCCGCCTGCCCGCTTTGCCGAACGCAAGGATACAGGCGTCCCGGAGCTTGTATGCCGAAGCCGTCCCCCGGAAAACCGGGTCGGATTTGACCGGGGCCGGGGCGCGGACAAAGCGGGCGGAAGGCCGGTAGAGGGCGGAAAGTTTTTCCGCCGCCGCCTTCGCCCGCTGGTACTCGATCAGCTGGCCGACCAGTTCTTTTTTCAGTTCCGCCGCCTCTTCATGCCGGGGAAGCAGCGAAACCGTCTTGATATAGACCAGCCGGGCCGCCATTTCAAGGAAAGCGGAGCTGATCTCCAAATCCGCCTCCCGCATCCGGTCCATGTAGTCCAGGTACTGGGCCAGCAGCGCGCCGATCTCGATGTCGGTCACTTTCATCTTATGGCGGGCGATCAGGTGCAGAAGCAGTTCCAGCGGCCCTTCAAAGTTTTCCAGGTGGAATGCCAGCGCCTCCATCAGCCGATAAGCCTCCAGAGGATATCGATCCAGCCGGTCAGGAAGTCGAGGGCGTCAAAGGCATAGCTGCGGCAGATCGCGAGCGGCCGGTCGAGGGCGCCGAAAAAGATGGCCGCCATCATCACCAGCATGATCATCCGTTCATACCGCATGATCTGGAAATAGGTGCGTTCCGGCAGGAAAAGGGTCAGCACCCGCGAGCCGTCCAACGGCGGCACCGGGATCAGGTTGAAGACGGCAAGCCCGATGTTGACCGACACCAGCGTCGAAAAGATATAGACGAGGTTGTCGGTGAAATAGCCGCCGGCGTAAAACCCCGCGATCGACGAGAGCTTCAGCCCGATCATCGCGACAAAGGCGTACAGCAGATTTGCCAGCGGCCCCGCCGCCGAGGAGATCGCCATCCCGGCCTTCGGGTTGCGGAAGTTATAGGGGTTGATCGGCACCGGCCGGGCCCAGCCGATCCCGCAGACGATCATTAAGATCGAGCCCATCGGGTCGAGGTGCCGGAGCGGGTTCAGGGTCAGCCGCCCCTGGTAGCGGGCGGTGTGGTCGCCCAGCCTGTCCGCCGCCCAGGCGTGGGCAAACTCGTGGAACGGCAGCGCCGTCAAAAGCGCCACCCCGTAGATCAGATACCGGTAGATATTCTGGATCAGATAGGTGTTCATGGATACATTTCTCCTCCATACGGGAACCGCTCTCCGCAATATGGAAACGGCCGGCCCCCGAAAAAAACAGGTCTTGACAAATCATACCAGTAGTATTATACTAATTAGACAGGTAAATTTCAAGGGGCAGCCCGGTGAATTTACTTAAAGTTCACCGGAAGGGCAATTTTTGTAAAGATTGAAGAGTTTCAGGCGGTTTTCCCGCCTCCTTTTTTCCAAAAAAAATTGTCCGGAAGGCTTGCTTTTCTTTTTCAAACCTGATATAATAGCAATGCTATGTGAAAAATCGAAGGAGGTGCAGAAAGATGGCAAAATGTGATTTCTGCGGCAAGGACGTGGCTTTCGGGATCCGTGTTTCCCACTCCCATAGACGGACCAACCGGACCTGGAAACCCAACGTGATGAAGGTTAAGGCAATTGTCAACGGCAAGCCCTGCCGTGTTCACGCCTGCACCCGCTGCCTGCGTTCCGGCAAGGTCACCAGAGCGTGATCTGAATACCGATCGGCTTAAAAGGAGAGGCTTCCGCCTCTCCTTTTTGTCTGCCCACGCAAAACCCCCGCCCTTTTTCTGTCCGCAAACCGGACGGAAAAGGGCGGGGGTTTTGTATGAGGGTAAAATACCTGCTGGACGGCTTTTATTCGATGGGTTTTCCGGCGACGTAGTTTTCGACCCAGGTCTCTCCACTATCTTTCGTGAAGGTCACGGTATAGCTGGCTATCAGCACACCTTTTCTTATAACATAAGAAGTCGATACAGTATAGGGCGTATCGGAATCAATGGATTCTTCCAGCAGCGCAGTAAAATAGGCTTCATCCTCAGCAGACACATCGACGACATCGTTGTAAAAGACTTGAATAAAACAAAATTTCCCCGTTTCATCGAATTCTGCATGAATAAAATCAGTGTGTGGATTGTCTATATCTTTGTATAGCCGAAGTTGACATTCTCCATACTGCTTCATGTCTGAATACTCTGAAAGGTCAATATCAATCTGCTCCGCCACTTCTTCTAATACGTCCATCAAATCTGTTTGACTTAAGCTGTTGGCTATCCAACCGCTTTCCCGCATAAGGTCAGTCATCAACCCGATTATGCGCCCTTGTTCATCTATTCTTAACGTGCTATTCCCATTTGTGAATACATAATATTCAATTGTCGGTATATTATCTGTTAGTATATTTGACGAGTTACCAACTTCCGATTCAATCGTATACTCATATTGAAACGTCATATCGTCTGTTTCTAAGGAAATGGACATCTGCTCCGGAGGCTCATAAAAAGTCTCACCAATTCCAAGTTCAGAATACACTGTTTGTATTTTATTATCGTTTAAATTCGCATTGGCTGCCCAGACGATTCCAGAACTAAATATAGCGATACCCATACATAATGCAATTATAATTTTATTCTTCTTTGTCATAATAATTTCCCTTTCTTATCCACCCAAAGTCAAAGAGCTGTTGCCAAAAGTTCTCCGATTAGCACTATTGGTGGGATCGCTTTCCCACTCTACTTTAGATGTTGCTGTGTCAAGCAGGAACAAATCGTTAGCACGTGCAATTGACTGAGATAAAGTATAGCCCTGTTCTAAACAATATAACAAATACTTACTGTACCATTCTCCCATGGAAACAGTGTTTACATAGCCTACTGTGGCAGTGGCTCCTCTAGCTTCTGTCAATCCTGCAACAGAAGAACTTCCTCCACGAGCGCTGTAGCATGAAGTATAAATTACCAAGTCTACATAAGATAAGGCGTTGTTAGAATACAGGTCGGATTGCTTGCAGACGGATACAGACCCTGATACATCGAACCATAATTGCTGGCGCTGGTATTGGTATCCCGGAAATAATATTCCGAACCGCCAATCGTAACAAAGCCGGTCACCATCGCCCCATCGCTTTCAAAAGGCAGCCAAAATTCGAATGCGTTTTTTCATGTCGTAACTTTCTGTTTACATTCCAGCTAAAATATAACACATATTTATCTGAATTTCAACAGATTGGACCAAGGTTTGTATATATAGATAACATTTTGATCCTATCTCTGTACACATCAACTATACGTTGACGGTCTATTTACTGTGATCTTACTGCTGCTTTACTCTCTTATTTCTATAGACAAAATTTCGCGGATAAACCTTCCCTTTGAAAAGTTAACTTTTTGTAAACACAGGCATACCGCAAACAGCGTCTCATGCAGGGAAATCCAATCCCCCGCCTCCCCATTTGTCTGTCCGCACAAAACCCCCGCCCTTTTTCTGTCCAGATTGCGGATAGAAAAAGGGCGGGCTTTTTTGTATAATGGTTTTGTCAGATTGTGACAATTCTATCCCGAAAGGACGGCCCGCTTATGGAATCCATGAACACCTTTGAGGACAATTTCGACATCCGCAAAATCTCCCCCAACACCTGGGTCATCGGCACCAAATACCCGGCCACCCCGTGGGGGTGCGATTGCTACCTGCTGGAATGCGACGACTGCTGCGTCCTGATCGACTCCGGCATGAGCAAACTGAACATCCATGACTACATCCTCGCGACCGGCGTCACCGAAAAACCGGTCGTCGCCGTCATCAACACCCACTCCCACTTTGACCACACCGGCGGCAACGGCTATTTCCCGAAGGTGTACATGAACCCCATCGGCGAAAAGGGCGCGAAGACCCCGTTTGACGGCAACGCCGAAGATTACCCCCTCGACTACCCGATCACCCCGGTCCACGACGGGGACGTGCTGGAGTTTGCCGGCCGCCCGCTGGAGATCTATGAGATCGGCGCCCACTGCGCCGCCTCCATCGCGATTTTGGACCGGACAAACCGGATGCTGTTTACCGGCGACGAGCTGGAGACCGGCTGGTGCAACATCAATGTCAAGGCCGAACCCACCCCCGGCGCGACGGTGGAAAACCACTACCGCAACATGAAAAAGCTCTACGCCCTTTACGACGCCTATGACTGGATCTGCCCCGGCCACCACGGGATGCCGGTCGACAAATCGACCCTTCTGGAGATCATGCACGCCGACGAACTGATCCTTTCCGGCGACTTCGGGTCGGACGACGTCCCCGCCAAGGCCGGCCCGGTCGGCAAGATCGAAGGCTACCGGGTCATGCGGTATAAATCCGCCCACATCGGGTTTAACGTAAACGCGGTATACGACCCCAAATAACCGGCTGATCCGGAGCGCCCCCGCCAAAAGCGGGGGCTTGAGACTGTCGAAAAACAAGTTTTTCGACAGATAACATCGGGACTGACAGCCTGCCTACGGTCGACACTTGTCCCGATCAAGGTATTTTTTCCGCCGTACATGCCGCCGGAAAAAATGTGATTTA
>CALXKG010000075.1 GCA_944388825.1 uncultured Clostridia bacterium
GGGCAGGGGGTCTACGCCAAGATCGAGGGGTTCGGTTTCCTGCCGATCACCTGTTTCGCGATGGCGCTGACCACCTTTATCAGCCAGAACCTGGGGGCGGGGGAATACGACCGGGCGAAAAAGGGCGCGCGGTTCGGGATCGTCTGCTCGGTGCTGCTGGCGGAACTGGTCGGGGTGGTCATCTTCATCGGCGCGCCCTTCTTCATGGGGCTGTTTGACCGCAACCCGGACGTCATCGCTTCCGGCGTCGGCCGCGCGCACGCCTGCTGCCTCTTCTTCTTCCTGCTGGCCTTTTCCCACTGCATCGCCGGCATCATGCGCGGGGCGGGGAAGGCGTCGGTGCCGATGCTGGTCATGCTGGTCAGCTGGTGCGTCATCCGGGTCATTTACATCACCGTGACCATCCGGTTTATCCCGTCGATCGCGGTCATCTACTGGGCTTACCCGATCACCTGGGTCATCAGCTCGGCGATCTTCCTGATTTACTTCCTCAAGTCCGACTGGGTGCACGCCTATGAAAAAAAGGGCGCGGCATAACCCCCTGGACCGGAAAACAAAATATCCGCCGGAAGCGGTTTTGCGCCTGCTTCCGGCGGACTTTCTTATTTTTCCCCCGTTTTGCTTTTTCCCGTGGAGCCGCGCATGACCGGGTCGCCGGAAAGCCCCGGCGTCTGCCGCTGGAAGATCATCTTCTTATACTCGGCGGGGGTCATCCCGTAGACCCGGCGGCAGCAGTCGGTAAAGGCTTTGGAAGAGGCAAACCCCGCCTGAAAGGCGCTGTCGGTCACAGACGCGCCAAATTCGACCATGTAGGCCAGCGCGAACTTGAGCCGCACCTGCGAGAGGTATTTGCCGAAACTGGTGCCGGTGTATTTGCGGAAATAGCGGCAGAAATAATTTTCCTGCAGCCCCACCCAGTCGGCGACCTGGGAAAGGGTGAGGGCGCTTTTGTAGTTGGTCTCGATATATTCGACCGCCTTGCGGGCGAGGTAATCGGGGCGCTGTTCCGGCGGCTCCGCCCCCTCCCGCGGGACGGCAGCCCGGGTGAGCAGCAGGTAGCAGATGTGGCAGATCAGCGCGTAGACCTCCGCCTGGATGGAGGGGGAAGGATGGGTCTTGTGGTAGTGGAGGGCCTTCATCGCCCGGACCAGTTCCGGCTGGACTTCCGAATCGGGCGTCAGGCGGAACCGCAGCTGCTCAAAATCGGGACAGAAGCCGGCAAACGTCTCTTCCGACAGCAGGAGGACACATCCCCTGGAGGTCTTTGCCCGGTCTTTCCCGCGGGTCACATGGACCGAGCGGGAGTTGATGACCAGGACTTTCCCCTCCGGCGCTTCCCACATCTCCCCGTCGGTGGTGACAAGCAGCGGGTTTTCCATCGGCAGCGTCACCTCGACCGCTTTGTGCCAGTGGGGGACCGTTTCACTTTTGACGCCGGTCAGCTCGTAGCAGACGACCATCGCGAAATCGCTGTGCAGGCCGGGCTCAGAATACTGAACCTGCTCATAATAGATCTCGTTCATATCCTTGTCCCTTTCTAATTGGTCATGAGGCTTACTTTCACGACTAAAACGTTCTATCTGATTATACCACAGGAAGATAATTTTTACAACCGTCTGGATAAATTTTGACGCGATTTTTTCATGCGCCGGTGGTAAAATAAGTGCAATATAACAAACGCCCTTCCCGAGAGGAGGGCGTCCGCCGGACAAATGGCGGACAAGGGGATTTTCTTTTCAGAAAGGAATGCAGACATGATGAAAAAGAGACTGTTTTGCGCGCTTCTGGCCGGTTTGACCGTCTTCTCCCTTGCCGGGTGCAACGGCGGCGGGGAGTCCAGCACGCCCGCCTCCGACAGCGGCTCTTCTTCCGAGGCCGCTGACGCCGGCGATACCGGCGGCGCAGAAGGCGAAGAGGCGGCGGATACCGCGATCGACTTCGACAGCGATCCGTATGAGGTCCACTTCATGTATCTGGTGGCCAAGGAAGGCTCCAACCAGTCGACCATCCAGGAGCAGATCAACGCCCTGACGCTGGAAAACCTGAACATGACCGTCGACCTCATCCCGATGACGATGGGCGCGTACAACTCCACCATTTCCACCTCGCTGGCGTCCGGCGAGCCGCTGGATATGATGCCGGTCTTCTCCGGTTCCTTTGACACCTATATCGAATCCGGGTATCTGGTCAACCTCTACGATTATGAAGAATACCTGACCGGCGTCAAGGAGCAGATGGGCGACGCTTTCTATGCGGGCGACATCGGCGGCTTCCTGGCCGGCTTTACCGAGATGAAGGAATGGGGCTTCCCCTGCGGGCTGATCGTCCGCAAGGACATCTTTGATGAGCTGGGCTATTCGGTCGACGACTTCTCGATCACCGCGGAGGATATGTCTACCTTTCAGCAGATGGACGAGCTGTTCGCCGCCGTCAAGGAAGCCTACCCGAACATGATCGCGCTGGGCGGCACCGCCAATATGACCACCCAGGGCTATTCCTGGTACGACGGGCTGGGCAACAGCTTCGGCGTCCTTGGCAACTTCGCTAAGGATACCACCATCACCAACTGGTATGAGTCCCAGCAGTACTACGACTTCTGCTCCACCTTCGGCCGCTGGTTCGACGCGGGCTACACCTCCGCAGACGTCGCGACCAACCAGGATTCCGGCGAGACGCTGATGCGGGCGGGCAACCTCTTCTCCTTTATCACCTATTACAAGCCCAACACCAACGTCGAAAAGCTGGCCCAGACCGGGTATGAAGTCGAAGTTGTCCCGATGAGCGAATACGGCATCAAGAGCAACGCCTCCATCAACTCGCTGGTCTATTCGCTGGCCAACGCCGCCGAAGACAAGGTGAAGGCGGCCCAGTTCATGAACTTCGCCTACACCAGCGGCGAACTGAACGACCTCATCAACTGGGGCGTTGAAGGGGAGGACTGGATCGAGGACGAAAACGGCCAGGCCGCTTATCCGGAAGGGATCGACGCCAACAACGTCGCGACCCACAACGACTTTGGCTGGGGCCTGCCCAACCAGTTTGTCGGCCATGCCTGGGCGGGCAACCCCACCGATATCTGGGACCAGTACCGGGAATACAACGACTCGATGCAGCTGTCGGTCGCTTACGGCTTCGGCTTCAGCGGCGCGAACGTCACCAACCAGATCACCCAGTGCACCTCCGTCCAGTCGGAGTACGCGACCCAGCTGGGCTTCGGCGTCGCCGAGGACCTGGACGCCGCGATCGCCGAGTTTAATGAAAAGCTCTACGCCGCCGGCCTGCAGGACATCATGGACGAAAAACAGAAGCAGTTCGACGAATGGTATAAGGAAAACGGCGCTGAATAAGCTATACTTCTATTCCTTTCTGACCCCCTGCCGGATCCCGGCAGGGGGTTATGCATGATATTGCCCGGAACAGGGCAATAAGGATAATTTTTACTATGATATGGATAAATTATATCTTGAAATATTCCCCCGCGGGTGATAAAATAAGTATAAATTGGGGAATCCCATATTCAGAAAGGAAGGATTGACGCATGAAAAAGAGACTGTTCTGCGCACTGCTTGCCGGCCTGACCGTTTTCTCCCTGGCCGGGTGCGGAAACGGCGGGGAATCCAGCACCCCTGCTGCGGACAATGGCTCGGCCGGATCGGAAGCGGCTGATGCGGACGGCGCGGAAAGCGAAGAGGCGGCGGATACGGCGATCGACTTCGACAGCGACCCGTATGAGGTCCACTTCATGTACCTGGTGGCGGCGGAAGGCGCCAACCAGGACAAGATCGACCAGCTGGTCAATGAGCTGACGCTGGAAAACCTCAACATGACCGTCGATATGCTGCCGATGACCTTCGGCGCCTACAACACGACCATTTCCACCTCGCTGGCGTCCGGCGAACCGCTCGACATCGTCCCGGTTTTCTCTTCCTCGTTTGACACCTACATCGAGTCGGGCTACCTGGTCAACCTTTACGACTATGAACAGCACCTGACCGGCGTCCTGGAACAGATGGGCGACGCCTATTACGCGGGCGATATCGGCGGGTTCCTCGTCGGCTTTACCGAGATGAAGGAATGGGGCTTCCCGCTCGGCATGGTCGTCCGCAAGGATATCTTTGACGAGCTGGGCTACTCGGTCGACGACTTCTCGATCGACCCGGACGATATCTCCACCTTCCAGCAGATCGACGACCTGTATGCTTCCCTCAAGGAAGCCTATCCCAATATGGTCGGGCTGGGCGCCGGCATCATGGCGACTTCCCCCTACTCCTGGTATGACGGGCTGGGCAACAACTACGGCGTACTGGCCAACTACGCGCGGGATACGACGGTGACCAACTGGTTTGAATCCCAGCAGTTCTATGATTTCTGCTCGGTCGCCAAGCGGTGGTTCGACGCCGGCTATACCTCCGCCGACATCGTCACCAGCCAGGATTCGGGCGAGATCCTCTTCAAGGCGGGCAACACCTTCTCGTTCATGTGCTACTATAAGCCGAATACCGCCGTTGAAAAGCTGGCCCAGACCGGTTATGAGGTCGAGGTCATCCCGATCAGCCACTTCGGCATCAAGAGTAACGCTTCCATCAACTCGCTGGTCTATTCGATGGCCAACGCCGCCGAGGACAAGACCAAAGCCGCCCAGTTCATGAACTTCATCTACACCAACGGCGACATGAGCGACCTGCTCAACTGGGGCGTCGAAGGGGAAGACTGGGTCGAGGATGAAAACGGACAGGCTACCTATCCGGAAGGGGTCGATGCCCAGAGCGTCGCGACCCACAACGACTATGGCTGGGCGCAGCCCAACCAGTTTGTCGGCCATGCCTGGGCGGGCAACCCGATCGACATCTGGGACCAGTACCGCGAATACAACGATTCGATGGAAAAATCCGTCGCCTACGGCTTCAGCTTCAGCGGCGCCAACGTCACGACCCAGATTGCCCAGTGCAGCTCGGTCGAATCTGAATACTTAAAGACGCTGGCATTCGGCGCGGTGGAAGACCTGGACGCTTCGATCGCCGACTTTAACGACAAGTTAAACGCTGCCGGCCTGCAGGACATTATGACCGAAAAGCAGACCCAGCTGGACGCCTGGCTCGCGGAAAAGGGCTCCGGCGCTGAATAAGTTATAGTTCTATTCCTTTTTGACCCCCTGCCGGAGATGGCAGGGGGTCATTTCGGTTTGCACGGGTCATGCCCGCGCTTCGTCCAGATAGCTGGCCTCTAAATCGGCGATATGCAGCAGCACCGCCAGCGGCACCTTTTCAAAGGCCGCCGAGACGTTCTGGTCGGCGGGGGAGGCGGTGAACCCGCCCATGTGGAACCGGATGGCGATCGCCTCCTCCAGCGAGAGGCGCATAAACCGTTCGATGATGAAGACGCTCTTCTCCCCGTGGCCGTAGGGGATCTGTTCGTCGACGGTGTAGTAGGGCTTTTGCACCCATGCCCCGTTTTCCTTGACGTTGCGGATGTCCTCTTTGTAAAAATTGACCTTGCACAGGTCGTGCAGCAGCCCCGCGACCGCCAGCGTTTCATCCGGATAGGGGCACTCCTCCGGATATTCGGCCGCCGCCAGCTTTTTCAGCCGCTCATAGACGTGGACGCTGTGCTGCATCAGCCCGCCCTTGCAGGCGAGGTGGTAGCGGGTGGAGGCCGGGGCGGTGAAAAAATCCGCCTTGCCCATCCATTCCAACAGCCTGTCCGCCCCGCGGCGGGTGATCTTCTCGTGATAGAGGGCGGTAAATTCTTCCTTTGTGACCATCTTCTCACCTTACCCCAGGATGTAGGCTTTCAGGAGGCCGTACAGCTGCCGCAGCGAGTCGATGTGGGTCCGTTCATACCCGTGGGTCGCCCGGCAGCCGTGGCCGACGGCGGCGTGGCGGACGTCGTACCCCGCCTGGAGGGCCGGGTCGCAGTCGGTGCCGTAGCCGGGGGTAAAGACGTCGACCACATAGTCGATGCCGGCCTTATCCGCCGCCCGCATCAGCTCTTCTTTCAGCTCGACGTGGTAGGGGAAGCGGGAATCCTTGGCGAAGATAGTCGCCTTGTGCTCGTTTGAAGTCTGCTCCGGGCCGACCGGCGCGATGTCGAGGGCGATCAGGTCATGGGTCTGGGGCGGGATCCAGCTGCCGCCGTGGAGGATCTCTTCATAGAAGGTAAAATAGGCGGTGACGTTGCGGGGCGGGGTGATCTTGTTTTCCGCAAAATACTTCATCAGGGTCAGCAGCACCGCCGAGCAGGCCTTGTCGTCGATAAACCGGGATTTGATGAAATCCCCGGCCATCGTGAAATGGGGGTCGAGGGCGATGAGGTCGCCGGTCTCGATGCCGAGCGCCCTCGTTTCGGCCGCCGAGCAGACGTCCTCGTCCAACAGGATGCAGATGTTGTGCTCATAATCGGCCGGGGCGTTGTAGACGTCGGCGGGGGTGGTGTGGACCGACGGGCTGACCCGCTGGACGGTGCCGGAATAGACCCCCTTCCGGGAATAGACCCGGACGTTTTCATGTTCGGCGGCGCTGGCCCGCAGCCCGCCGACCGGGACGACCTTGAGGGTGCCGTCCGGGTAGATGTGCCGCACCATCAGCCCGATGTCGTCCAGGTGGGAGATGAGGCAGAGGCTGTCCCCTTCGCCGCCCAGGTCGCACCAGACCCCGCCTTTGCGGAGGAAGTGTGGGGTGTAGCCCAGCCGTTCCATCTCGGCGGCGGCATATTCCTGGATCGCCCGGAACTGTCCGGAGGTGGAGTCGATGGCGAGCAGGTTCTGCAGCTGCTCCAGCATATAATCGCGGTCAAAAGTTTTCATGTTGTCCTCCTGTTTTATGGTAATATAGACGAATGGATGCTTTTAGTATACCGCATACCGGGCAAAAGCGCAAGGCGTTTTGCGGTTTTTCCGCGGAAATCAATATAGACAGAATTTGATTTCCGTGCTTTTCCCTCCAGGGCTGTAAACAAAACCGCCGCACAGGCGGGAGACCTGCGCGGCGGGGGAGGTTAATACCGGGTGATGAACTTGACGAAGAATTCCGGGCCGGTGGTGATATCCTCGACCGGGATGCACTCGTTGGCGGCATGGGCCGGGCCCCACCCGCCGCCGTTAAAGAAGCTGGAGAAGCGGTAGACGCTGTCGCAGACCTCGCTGTAGTAGCGGGAGTCGGTACCGCCCAGCATATACCCGGGGATGGTGACGACGCCGGGGTAGTTTTCCTCGCAGATCGACTGGATCAGGTCGTACCCGCGGGTGTGCAGCTTGGACGCGGTGGGCGGGTTGCCGCCCTTTAACAGCCGCACCTTGACCCCTTCCGGCACGACGTTTTCAAAGTGCTTCTGCAAGACTTCGAGGGTATCCCCTTCGATCGCGCGGCAGTTGATCGTGACCGAGCAGCGCTGGGGGAGGATATTGGCCTGTTCCGACCCCTGGGCCATCGTGACGGCGGTGGTGGTGTGGAAGAGGGCGGAAAGGTAGGGGTCTTCCTGGACGTAAGGGAGGAGCTTGTCCCAGTTGCCTTCGACGTCCCGGCAAAGCTCGCCCACTTCGCCTTCCATAAACGGCGCGGAGGCTTCGAGGTTCTGTTTGACGCACTCGGTGATCCGGTAGGGGAACTGGTTTTCCTCGACGGCGATGACCGCCTGCGCCAGCAGCTTCATCGCGCTGTCCTTGGGCGGGACGGAGGA
>CALXKG010000076.1 GCA_944388825.1 uncultured Clostridia bacterium
CATAAAATGTACGTCCGGCCCTGACCGTTTCGGTGCGGTCGGACATCCGGTCTTTTAACAGGGCGATCTCGCTTTCCATCGCCCCGATGATCCCGATTTTTGCCATATTGGTTTACGTCCTTTCTAATTTGTCAGTTTTCCCCCCGGCCGTCCCGGCGGATGCCCAGCATCAGGCAGAGCAGGCCGGACAGGAATTTTGCGGGTTTGCGTACGATCACTTTCATAGGAAAGCCTCCCTTCCCTGCCATACTACGCGGGAAGGGGAACATCGGTGACTGGTTACGGGAGGTCGGAGAGGATGACCAGCAGCGTCCCCTCTTTGACCGAGATGGACACGGCGTCCCCTACCGCCGAATTGCTGACCCCGAGGGGGAAGTCCTGGGTCAGCTCCCCCTCTTCCAGCGGGTAGCTGAGCCCCCGGAGCGTCACCCCGCGGCAGGCCTCGGTATAGGAAAAGACCGAGATATGCCGGTAGCCGGGAGGGACGGCGGCCGTCTCCCCCCGCAGCATCGTCACCCACTGCCGCCCGTCCGCCAGGATGCCCCGGCAGCCGTGGGCCAGCAGGTAGGCCAGCGACTGGATGCCGGCAAAGGTGTGGTCCAGCCGCCCGCCGGTCGCGCCGTAAATCAGGAAATCATGATATCCCAGTTCAATCCCCTTTTTGATCGCGAGCATCAGGTCGGTGTCGTCCTTCCGCACCGGAAAGAGCAGCGCTCCCGCCGGGACTTCCTCCGCGGACGCCGAGTCCATATCCCCCATCACCAGGTCCGGGGTTACCCCCAGCGCCCGGGCGTTGCGGATGCCGGCGTCGGCCGCGATCACAAAGTCGCCTTGCCGAGGCCCCGGCAGGAGCGGCGTCTTTTCCATCTGTCCGGCGGCAAAAATCACACAGCGTTTCATTTGCGGCTTTCCTCCCTCTGCCAGTCGGGCACCTGCATCGCCTCTTCATAGAGCATCAGGTAGCTTCCGTGGCGGCTGAGGCTGATTTTCCCTTCCGCCACCGCCGCCAGCACCGCACAGCCTTTTTCCTTCCGGTGGGAACAGTCGGCAAACTGGCACTTGCCAAAGTAAGGCCGGAATTCCCGGAAGCAGCCGGCCAGCTCCTCCCTGCGGATCGGCTCATAGGCTTCCAGCTCGACGCTGGAAAAACCCGGCGAGTCGGCGACGTACCCGCCCCCCGGCACCGGGTAAAGCTCCACCTGCCGGGTGGTATGGCGGCCGCGTCCCAGCTTGTCGCTGATGGCGGCGGTCCGAAGCCCCAGGTCGGGGAACAGCCGGTTTAGGAGCGTCGATTTGCCGACGCCGGTATTGCCGATGAAGATGCTGACCTTTCCCCGCATGACCGACAAAATCTCTTCCCGGTTCTCGATCCCGTCGCCGGTCTGGATGACGGTAAAGCCGGCGTCTTCGTAGATTTTCCGGAAAGGCTCGTCGGACTTCAGGTCGGTCTTGGTGAGGATGATGACCGGCTCGATCTGCTTATACTCGCAGATGGTGATCAGCTTGTCCAGCACAAAGGTGTTGGGCGCCGGCTGGACGGTCGAAACGGTCATCAGCGCAAGGTCAATGTTGGCGGCTTTCGGCCGGACCAGCTCGTTTTTCCGGGGGAAGATCTCGACGATGTTGTCCTCCTCGATCCGCACCCGGTCGCCCGCCACCGGCGCCATTCCCCGCCTGCGGAAGATCCCCCGCGCCTTGCAGGGAAGGATCGCGTCGGGGGTCTGTACATAAAAGGCCCCGCTGATCGCTTTGATAATCAGGCCTTCGGCTGTCATGGGAATATCGGTTCACCCTTTCTGTCAAAATGGAAAAGCAAAGCGGGCAGGCTGGAACCTCCTGCCCGCCCGCAGAGATCTGATTAACCGTTCGGCTGGATGCCCTCTTCCCAGGGCCCCGCCGGGCCTTCCTCTTCCGGAATGCCGTCGGAAGGGCTGGTGGGGCCGGAATTGACTTCGCCGTCCCCTTCTTCGCCGGGGGAATCCGGGCCGTCCGGCCCGCCCGGGAAGGACGAGCCGCCGCCGGTGACGGCCGATGCGTTGTAATCGCCGCTCAGCGTCACCTCGCCGGTGTCAAAGTCAATGTCATAGGTGGCGTACCGCTGCCCGTCGAGGGAGACGGTGACCTCCTGCCGGCCCTGGCCGCTGACATTCAGCGACACCGAGCCGTCCGACGGGTTGACCGTCATGCTGCCGATGTCCACCCCGCCGATATACAGCACCATTGTAAAGTCGGCGTCGCTGGCGTCCGGCGGGAAGGTGATCTGCAGCGGGACCGACTTCTGGTAGCCGGAGCCGTTGCTGATCGAAATCAGGATAGAGCCTTCTTCCGGCGCAAACTCGTTGGGCGCGATGCTCTGCTCGACGACGGTACCGGGCGCCTGGTCGCTGTCGACTTCTTCGGTCATAACGGTCAGGCCGACCGCCTCCAGCCGGTCCCGCGCCTCCTCTTCCGTCATGCCCCGGACATCCGGCACCTTCAGGGCGGCGGTCACACTGCCGCGGCTGATATAGAGGGTGATGAGGGTATTCTGTTCCACCTGGGTGCCCTCCGGCGGGTCGGTCGACAGCACCTGGTCGGCCGGGACCGAATCGCCGTCGGTTTCCTGGGTGCGGATCGCGTAGTCCAGCCCCATTTCATGCAGGGTCTGTTCGGCGACGCTGACATCCTGCCCGACCAGGTCCGGCACATACAGGGTCGTGATGCCGTCGCTCACTTTGATCCGGATGGTACGGTTGGCCCGGACCTGGGTCCCGGCGGTAACGTTCTGGTAGTAAATGATGCCGGCCCCGTACTGGTCGGTCATGGCCCGCTCTTCAATGACAAAGTTGAAATGGCTGTATGCCTCGGTCGCGCGGACCTCGTCATAGGACATACCGACCAGATCCGGCATGGCGATCTCCGGGACCTCCTCGTCCCGGCCCCAGTAGAAGAAACCCAGCAGGACCAGAACGACCGCGATGCAGCAGGCGGCCGCGATACCGGCCAGGATCATGATGCTGGGGCTTTTCTTGATGACGATGATCTCCTCCTCATCCGGTTCCGGCGGGGCGGCGGGACGGGCTGACCGCTGCGGCCGCCGTTCCAGCTCGGACGGCGTGACCGCCGGGGTATAGCGGTAGTGGAAGCGGATGGCGGGGTTCGCCTTGAAGGCGTCGACCGCTGCCAGCATCTCCTTGGCCGACCGGTAACGCATATTCTTGTCCTTCTGCATCGCCTTATCGCAGATCTCGCAGAGCCCTGCCGGGATCTCGGGGTTTAACTGGTGCAGCGGGGCCGGCTTATCGTGGATATGCTTCATCGCGACCTCTTCCGGCGTGTTGCCGTCAAAGGGGACGCTGCCCGAGAGCATCTCGTAGAGCAGGACGCCGACCGAATAGATGTCGCTTTTGGCGTCCGACTCCTCGCCGCAGGCCTGCTCGGGGCTGATATAATGGACCGAGCCGATCGCCTTGTTCTCGCCGCTGCGGATATCCTCCCTGGCGAACCGGGCGATGCCGAAGTCCATCACCTTGATCGTCCCGTCCCGCAGCAGCATGATGTTCTGGGATTTGATATCCCGGTGGATGACCCCGTGGTCGTGGGCGTGCTGGAGCGCCTGCAGGATCTGGCGCAGGAAATGGACGGCGTCCTTCCACCGCAGCTGCCCCTGGTGGTGGATATATTGGTTTAAGGTCACACCGTCAATATATTCCATTACGATATACTGGTCCTCGCCGGTGAAGTTGACGTCGTAGACCCTGACGATATTGGGATGGTCCAGCACCGAGATCACCCGGGACTCGTTGCGGAACCGGCGGACAAACTCCTCGTTGGTCAGGTATTCTTTTTTCAGCAGCTTAACGGCGACGATCCGGTTTTCCTCCAGATCCTCCGCCTCAAAGACATTGGCCATCCCCCCGCTGCCGATCAGCTTTTTCAGCAGGTACCGGTTTTCCAGTGTCTTTCCGATATACTCCATATGCAAAAATCAATCCCTTCCCCGTGGACTCAGTTTTCGATTACGACTACGGTGATATTGTCATACCCGCCCCGCCGGTTGGCAGCGGCGACCAGCTGTTCGGTCACCTCTTCGATCGGGTGGGAAGCGAGGATCTCCCGCATTTCCCGGTCGCTGACCAGGCCCGACAGCCCGTCGGTGCAGAGCAGCAGCCGGTCGCCGTGGGTCAGCTGGAGGTCTAAAAGGTCGACGTCGACGTCGGCCGCGATCCCGACCGCCCGGGTGATGATGTTGCGGTCGGGGCGGAGGCGGGCTTCCTCCGGGGTGATCTGCCCCATGTCGATCAGTTCCTGTACCCGCGAATGGTCGCGGGTCACCTGGTAAAACTGCCCCTGGTGGAGCTGGTAGAGCCGCGAATCGCCGACGTGCCCGATATAGGCGCACCTGGGGGTAATGATCGCGGCGAGGGCGGTCGTGCCCATGCCGGTAAGGGCAGGGTTTGCCTGCGACTGGGTATAGATATACCGGTTGGCCTCATAAACCGCCCGCAGGAGCAGGTCGTGCAGCTCGTCGTCGGTCATATCCTCTTTAACGCCCTCCCGGACGATCGAGGTGATGATCCGCTTGGCCGAAGCGCTCGCCTCGTCCCCGCCTTTCACGCCGCCCATCCCGTCGCAGACCAGTGCAAAGCCGATCCCGTCGGCCAGCACCGCGATGCGGAAGGCGTCCTGGTTGGTCTCCCGGACCATGCCGATATCTGTTTTCCCGGCGATTTTCATCGGGGCATTCCCTCCCTTAGTCTGTTTCCTTTGCCGGCCGCTGGATCGCGGTCCGTCTGAGCTGTCCGCAGGCGGCGCTGATGTCGGCGCCCAGCGTCCGGCGGATGGTGGCGTTGATGCCGTGCTGCATCAGGATCTTCTGGAAGGCGTAGATCTGCGCCCGGCCGGTCGAATGATAGCCTGCTTCCTCTACATAATTGACCGGGATCAGGTTGACGTGGCAGAGCATCCCTTTTAACAGCCCGGCCAGTTCTTCCGCCTGGGCGGGGGTATCGTTGACCCCGCGGATCAGCGAATATTCGTAGGAGATCCGCCGGTGGGTCTTATCGGTGTAGTACCGGCAGGCCTTTAACAGCTCCGGTATCTTATACCGGCGGTTGACGGGCATGATCTCGTCCCGCACCCGGTCGTTGGAGGCGTGGAGCGAAATGGACAGGGTCAGCTGCAAATTCCGGTCCGCCAGGTCGTAAATCCTGTCGACCAGGCCGCAGGTGGACAGCGAGACGTGCCGCAGGCTCATATTAAGCCCCTCCGGCGCGTTTAACAGCTCCAGAAACCGCAGGACGTTGTCGTAGTTGTCCAGCGGTTCGCCGATCCCCATCAGCACCAGGCTGCCGACCGGCTCGCCGGTATCCCGCAGCGGGGCGTACACCTGCTCCAGGATCTCCGACGGGGACAGGTGCCGGACAAACCCCGCTTTGGTCGAGGCGCAGAAGCTGCACCCCATCTTGCAGCCGACCTGGGTCGAGATGCAGACGCTGTTGCCATGCTCATACCGCATAAAGACGCTTTCGACATACTCCCCGTCTGGCAGGCGGTAGAGGTATTTGATCGTCCCGTCCAGTTTGGAAACCAGCTTCCGCTCGGTGGTAAAGGCGGTGACAGCCGCCCGCCCGGCGAGCTTCTGCCGCAGGGAGAGCGGAAGGTTCCCCATCTCGTCAAAGGAGAGCGCCCGCCGGGCGTGCAGCCACTGGAACAGCTGCTTCGCCCGGAATTTCGGTTCCCCCCACTCCGCCATCAGCCCTTCCAGCTCGGGGATGGTCATCGACTTGATATCAATCGGTTGGATTTCATTCACACCCTTTTTTCATAAACCTGGCGATGTAAAAGCCGTCAAAATCGCCCTCCACCGGCATCAGCGTAACCGTATTGTGCCCGGCCGGGGCCAGCTTTTCAAAGACCGGCGGCAGCGGGTCGGGGGCAAAGTCCGGATGGTTTTTCAAAAACCGCTCAGCCATCCGGCCGTTTTCGTCCTGGTTGAGGGAACAGGTGGAGTAGACCAGCACCCCGCCGGGACGGACATACCGGGCGGCGTTGTCCAAGATCCGCCCCTGGATTTCCGGCAGGCCGGCGATCTCTTCCGGCGTCTTGCGCCGGATCTCCGGCTTGCGGCGGATGACGCCCAGCCCCGAACAGGGGACGTCGCAGAGCACCCGGTCGGCAAGGCCGAGGGAAGGGTCATACGCCCTGGCGTCGGCGGCGGCCGCCTGGATGCAGGTGATGCCAAGCCGCTTTGCCCCTTCCCGGATCAGCCGGACCCGGGGCTCGTGCAGGTCAAAGGCAAAAATCTTCCCCCTGTCCTCCATCAGCTGGGCCATCGTAAAGCTCTTGCCGCCGGGGGCGGCGCAGAGGTCGAACACCGTCTCGCCGGGTGCCGGTTCCACCGCCCAGGCGGCCAGCTGGGAGGCGGCGTCCTGTACATAGCACCGCCCCTCCATGACCGCCGGGACGCCGGAGACGGAACCCGCTTTGGCAGTCAGCGCGTCCGGCACCAACGGGTGAGGGAAAGCGTAAAGCCCTTCGGTCTTCAGTTCCGCCGACAGGGTGTCCGCCCGAGCCCGCAGGGTATTGACCCTGAGCTGCAGCGGCGGCCGCCCGAGGCAGCTCTCAGCCAGCTTCAGCGCCGTCTCCGCCCCGTAATCCCGCTGCCAGAGGGACAAAATCCACTCCGGCATCGCATATTCGACCGACGCCCGCGCCAGCGGGTCTTCCGGCAGCGGCACCCGCTTCTCCTCCCGGATAAACCGGCGGAGCACCCCGTTGACAAACCCGGCGGCGGACTTTTTATAGGAATGTTTGACCAGCTCGACGCTTTCGCTGACGGCGGCGGCGCCCGGCACCGCGTCCATCCAGCGCAGCTGGTACAGGCCGATCTCCAGCGCCGCCGCCACCTCCGGGTCCAGCCTGGAAGCCGGGCGGCCGGAAAGGTAGCGGATATAGTACCGGAGGGTGATCTCCCGCTCCAGCACCCCGTAAAAGAGGCTGGCCGCAAAGGCGCGGCCCCGCTTGTCCGGCAGCTGCCGCAGGAGGCTGTCCAGCAGCAGGTTGGAATAGGATTTGTCTTTCAGCATCCGGCAGACGCCGGCAAAAGCCGCTTCCCGCGGCGTGCGGGGGCTTTCGTTCCTGGGGGCCACAGCGCCTCCCTCCTTTTTTCTGTCTATCTATATAGTGGCGGATGCGGGGCGATCTGTTCCCTCACCCGCCCAGTTTTTCCCCTTTTTCCGCCGGGCGGCCCCGCAGAAAGGCGTCGGCCGGCATCCGCTTGCCGCCCTCGTACTGGACGGAAAGGAGCTGCACCGCCCCCTTGCCGCAGGCGACGATGAACTTTTTGGGGTCCAGCACCGTCCCCGGTTCCCCGTCCATCGGGACCAGGCGGCTCTCGTAGACCTTCAGCCGCTTGCCCTTATAGGTGGTCTGGGCGGCCGGCCAGGAGGAGAGGCCGCGGATCTGGTTGTGGACTGCCCGCGCGTCCTTTGTAAAGTCGATCGGGCAGAGGCTCTTGTCCAGCATCGGCGCGTAAGAGCTTAAGGCGTCCTGCTGCGGGGTGCGCAGCAGCGCATCGTTTTCCAGCTTGCGCAGGGTGGTGAGGAGGGTGTCCGCCCCGATATGGGAAAGGCGGGTGTAAAGCTCATCCGCCGTCTCGTTTTCGCCGATGGGCGTCCGGGACTGCTCCAGCATATCGCCGGTGTCCAGCCCTTCCGCCATCCGCATCGTCGTGACGCCGGTCTCGGCCTCCCCGTTTAACACCGCCCACTGGATCGGCCCCGCCCCCCGGTATTTCGGCAGCAGGGAGGCGTGGACGTTGATGCAGCCATGCCGCGGCAGCTCCAGCACCCGTTTTGGCAGGAGCTTGCCGTAGGCGACGACGACGATCAGGTCGGGGGCGCAGCTTTGCAGCGCTGCAAACGCCTCGTCCGACTTTAAGGTAGCCGGCTGGTAGACCGGGATATGGTGTTGCAGCGCCAGCTCCTTCACCGGCGGCGGCAGCAGCTTATACCCCCGCCCCTTCGGCTTGTCCGGCTGGGTAAAGACGCCGGTCACCGGGTAGCCGGCGTCCAGCAGCTTTTGCAGACAGGGGACGGCAAATTCCGGCGTCCCCATAAATACGATGTTCATCTATCCCGCCCCTTTACTCCGATTTGACCTTTTTGACATGGGCGGTCACCCGGCGCTTGTTGGGCGGCGGGGTCTCGCCCGGCTGGACCATCCGGGTCGCGTGGTCAATAAAGACGATCCCGTCTAAGTGGTCGATCTCATGGCAGAGGGCACGGGCCAGCAGGCCGGTGCCGGTCAGCTCAAACCACTCCCCGTTCCGGTCCTGGGCGCGGACGGTCACCGCGTCCGGCCGCTCGACGATGCCAAACTGGCCGGGGAGGGAAAGGCAGCCCTCGCTGCCCACCTGGGAGCCGGAGGTCTTGAGGATGGTGGGGTTGACGAGCTCGATCTTCCCTTCGCCGACGTCGATGACGACCGCCCGGCGGAGGATGCCGACCTGGACCGCCGCCAGCCCGACGCCCGACTGCTGGACCATCGTCTCGAACATATCGTCCAGCAGGGTGGCGAGCTTGCCGTCAAAGGCGGTCACTTCGCGGGAGGTCTTCCGCAGCAGCGGGTCCCCTTCGTACACCATATTCCGAATTGCCATATATAAAACCCCTTTCAAAACAGGAAGTGATGGTCTTGCAAGATACTGTTCCGGGTGCGGCGCGCCAGCACCCTACGGCCTAAATTTCGCCGTTCATGTCGATATAAATACTGGCTTTTTGCAGCAGCCGCGCCTTTTCCCCCTCGGCGACCGCCTGCCGGAGCAGCGCCCGCAGCCGGCGGTTGTTTTTGCATTTGAGGATGATCCGCAGCCGGAACCGGCCGTTGACCCGGTAGACACCGGCTTCCGAGACGCCCAGAAGCACCGCCGGGAGCTTTGGTTCGGCCGCGGTCAACAGCCGCGCCAGGATCCCGTGCATCCCGTCCGCCGCCCGCCGCACTTCCCCTTCGTCCGCGCCGGAAAAGCCGATGACCGCCAGGTCGCAGAAGGGGGGCTGGAGCGCCGCCCGCCGCATCGCGATCTCATCCCGGTAAAAGGAGACATAGTCCTGCCGGGCGGCGTCCTGGATGACCGGGTGCTCGGGGGAAACCGTCTGGATGTAAGCGGCGCCCGGCTTGTCGAACCGCCCGCTGCGGCCGACCACCTGGGTGATCAGGGAAAAGGTCTTCTCTCCGCTGCGGAAGTCGCCGGAATACAGGTACTGGTCGGCCCCCAGCACCCCGACCAGCGTGACGCCGGGGAAATTAAGCCCCTTCGCCACCATCTGGGTACCGATCATGATGTCGTACTCCCCCGCCTCGAACCGGGCAAACTTCTCCTCATAGGCGTAGCGGGAGGTAGTCGTATCGGTGTCCATCCGGAGGATGCGGGCGGATGGGAGCTGGCGCGCAATGATATCCTCCGCCCGCTGGGTACCGGTGCCGGAGGTGCGCATATGGGTGGAACCGCAGGCGGCGCAGGGGGCGCCGGCCGGCCTTGTGTAGCCGCAGTAATGGCACATCAGGTAGCCGTTTGCCTTATGGTAGGTCAGCGTCACCGAACAGTTGGGGCACTTTGCCGCCTCCCCGCAGTCGAGGCAGACGGCAAAGGTCGCATACCCCCGGCGGTTGATGAGGACGATCGACTGCTCCCCCCGCTCGTAGGTCTGCAAAAGCGCCTCCCCCAGCGCGTCGCTGACCGGGGAGAAGTTATAGTTCCGCTCCTCATCCAGCATATTGATCAGCTTCACTTCCGGCAGCTGCGCCTTCCCATACCGCCCCGGCAGGGTAAACAGGTGGTAGCGGCCCTTTTCCGCCGCGTAATAGCTTTCGACGCTGGGGGTAGCCGACGCCAGCAGCAACGCCGCCTTATGCTGGACGCACCGCAGCTTCGCGATCTCCCGGGCGTGGTAGCGGGGGGTGGAATCGGATTTGTAGGAGTGTTCCCCCTCCTCGTCCATGATAATCATCCCCAGGTCCCGGCAGGGGGCAAAGACGCTGCTGCGGGTGCCGATGACGATCCGGGCGTCCCCGCTGCGGATCCGCTTGTCCTCGTCCAGCCGTTCCCCGGCTGAAAGGTCGGAGTGTATGACCGCCACCTGATCCCCAAACTGCGCCCGGAACCTGCCGAGCATCTGGGGGGTCAGCGCGATCTCCGGCACCATCAGGATCACCTGTTTGCCGTCTGTGAGCACCGCTTCGATCAGCTTGATGAAGACCGACGTCTTGCCGGAACCGGTGACGCCGAAGAGAAGGGATGCGGTCGCTTCCCCCGAACGGTAAAGGGAGAGGATCTGCCGGAAGACCGATTCCTGCGCCTCCGACAGGGTGATCTCCTCCCGCGGCGGAAGGGCGGCCTGCCGCGGGGTGCGGAGCATCTCCTTTTCCTCGATCACCAGCGCCCCCTTTTTTAAGAGCGCCTTGACGACCGACTCGCTCGCCCCGGCGTTATAGGCGGCCTCCTTTTCGGTGACCGGGCCGGAAGCGGCGAGCGCGCGCAAAACCTCCTGCTGTTTGGGGGTGAAAAAGCCGTCCGGGTCGACGCCCGGGGCCAGCTTGACCAGCCGCTGCAGCTTGTCCCCCACCTTGCGGGTAACGGATGGCTCTTCTTTGACAATGCCCTTCGCGGCCAGCTTTCTGGCCACCGCGATCCGTTCGGAAGCGCCGGGGCCGGTAAAGAGCATATCCGTCTCCCGGCGGCTGTCCGCCTGGAGCATCAGCCGCAAAAGCGCCCGCTCGTCTTCCGGAAGGTTCGGGAAAACGCCCCGGTCGGGCTGGGAAACGACGGCAAAGCTCTCGTGGGCGGTGACCGACAGGCCCGCCGGGATCAGGCAGCGCACCGCGTCGTAATAGGAGCAGAAGGTGGTGTCGGCCATAAACCGGACAATGCCAAAGGCGTTTTCGTCCAAAACCGGTTCGGCGTCCAGCACCGAAACAACCGCTTTGAGACGCCCGGCATCCCCTGTTTCCACCGAGAAGACCATTCCCTGCACCAGGCGGTTGCCCCGCCCGAACGGCACCAGCACCCGCACCCCGCGGCGGACCGCGCCGCACAGCTTTTCCGGCACCGCGTAGGAAAAGAGCTTATCAAATGTAAAGACGGTTTTTTCGACCGCTATCTGGGCCACGGCCGCCACCGGGACGCCCCCTTTCGGCAAAAATTATTCGAGGACGGTATCGTCTAAATCGGTCGAGTCGGCGGAGGTGATCGCCCGGTCGTGGATGACCCCGATGTCCTTGCTCTCGATCATCTTATAACGGCCTTTGGAAAAGTCGTCGACCGCCATCTTGACCGGCTTTTCCGAAAGGATATCGTGGTTTTCATCGGCCTGCTGGGCGATCTCCCGGGCGCGCTTGGCGATCGCGACGACAAGGGAGTAATAGCTCTGGCCGGGCTTTAACAGTTCAGGGGCGGAAGGTCTGTGCATCATGATAAAAACTCCTTCTTCACAGCCGCTTTGTTGGCGGCGGATTTTTCTTTCAGTTCCCGCAGGTGGGCTTCTTCCGCGGGGCTCATCGGCTCCCCGGACGCAGCCCGCCGGGCGGTGGCGACGACGTCGGCAAAGTCGGCGACGGCGGCGTCCAGATCGTCGTTGATGACGACAAAGTCGTACTGGTCGATCCGGCCGATCTCGGTGAGCGCCTGGGTCAGGCGCCTGTTGACCGTCTCCGCGTCCTCGGTCCCCCGGCGGGTCAGCCGGCGGCGCAAAACCTCCATCGACGGCGGGACGACAAAGCAGAGCACCGCCTCGGGGCAGGACTTTTTGACGTTCGCAGCCCCGACCGTCTCGATGTCCAGCATGACGTTGACGCCCTTTCCGGTCTGCTCCTCCACCTTATCCCGGGGGGTGCCGTACATATTGCCGCAATATTCGGCGTATTCCAGCATCCCGCCGGAAGCGATCTTCTCTTCAAAGGCTTCCCGGGTGATAAAGTGGTAATGCACCCCGTCGATCTCCCCGGGACGGGGGGATCGGGTGGTGTTGGAAACGGAAAAATAGACCGGATGGTCTTTTTGATAGGCGTCGAGGATCGTCCCCTTGCCGCTGCCGGACGGGCCGGACAGCACCAGCAGGATCCCTTTACTCATCGTCGTCTTCCTCCTCCATATCGTCGTTTTGTACAAACCGGTTGGCGACCGTCTCGGGCTGGATGGCCGACAGGATCACATGGCCGCTGTCCATGACGATGACGGCGCGGGTGCGGCGGCCGTAGGTGGCGTCGATCAGGACGCCGTTATCCCGGGCGTCCTGGATGATCCGCTTGATCGGCGCGGATTCCGGGCTGACGATCGTGATGATGCGGCTGGCGGATACCATATTGCCAAAACCGATGTTGATCAGTTTCATTTTTCCAATTCCTTTCCTGTCCGGTCACTCAAGGTTCTGGATCTGCTCGCGGATCTTTTCGATCTCCGACTTAATGTCGATGACCCGTCTGGCGATCGAAACGTCCTGGCATTTGGAACCGATGGTGTTGGCCTCGCGGTTTAACTCCTGCACCAGGAAGTCCAGCTTCCGTCCGACCGGTTCTTTGCTCTTTAAAAGGTCTTCAAACTGCCGCAGGTGGCTTCTGAGCCGCACCGTCTCTTCGTCGATCGCGACCCGGTCGGCAAAGATCGCCGCCTCGGTGATCAGCCGGCTTTCGTCGATGTTCTGCCCCTCCAGCACCTCGGAAATCTTCTGATAGAGGCGGGCATAATACTCTTCTTTCAGCTGCGGGGCCCTCTCCTCGATCTCGGAAAGGGCGGCGGCAATTGCGTCCAGCCGGTTTTTCAGGTCCTTCCCCAGCTGTTCCCCTTCGGTCTCCCGCATCCGGATGAAGGCTTCCACCGCCTGTTCGGCGGCCGGGCGGACCATTTCCCACATCTCGTCCGGGTCGACCTCGGTCTTGCGGACGGTGAAGATGTCCGGGAAGGAGACGATATCCGACAGCCGCAGGTCGTCGATCAGGTCGAGGGCGGCGGCCGCCTCCCGCAGGGCGGAAAGATAGCCCTTTGTCGTCTCCAGGTTTAAGGTGATCTCGCTCTCCCCGCCGTCCAGCAGCTGGATGGTCACGGCGGCTTCCACCTTGCCCCGGCTGCAGGCCGCCTTGAGGGTATGTTTCAGCTTTTCCTCCAGAAAGAGGTAGGCTTTGGGCAGGCGGGAGGCAAATTCAAAATAGCGGTGGTTGACCGATTTCACCTCGACGGTGATATCGTAGCGGCCGTTTACCGCATGGCCTCTCCCGTACCCGGTCATGCTTCTGAGCATACTATCAGCCTTTCTTTGGTTATTTTTCGCTTGTCCGGCTGCCCGTTCGGGCTGCTTTTCTTATTGTAGCAGATTTCCGGGCGGTTGGGCCGTTTTATTTACCTTTCATTCACGGGATTCATATTTTTTTTACATTTTCCCCCGGATAGAAAAAATGAAGCGGGTGCGCCGCTTCATTTGGGGTCGTCCATCCATGCCTGCCCATTCCGGACGCCCGTTTTTTCCCGTTTACCGGGAAAAGCTGTCCAGCCTGTCCCGGATCGCGTCCAGCAGCCGTCTGTTCTGCTCTGCCTTCAGGTTCGGGAAGGCCCGCATCAGCCGGCGGTAGACGCTGCGGCTGACCGACCGTTTATCCAGCTGCGCCAGCTTTTCCCGCAGGGCGTCCAGCCGGCGGCGCCTCTCTTCCAGGGACCTGCGGTATTCTTCGGCGTTTTCCTCCATCCGCCGGCTGAACGTGCGCCTGTCCTGCTCGTAATCCGCCTCGAAAATCTCCATCCGCACCGCGGCCCATTCCCGCCAGGCGTCGGCGCGGCTGTCCATATTCTCCCGGAAGGCGTCTGCCCGCTCGGTCAGCGCCAGCCGCAGTTTATCCCGGCCCTCTTCGGTGCGGAGCTTCAGTTCCGCCATCCTGCCGGCCAGCTCGTCCAGCTTGCCTTTCATAATGAGCAGCCCGCGGACGGTGACAAAGGTGTCGGAAAGGACCGCCGCCAGCAGAAGGGCCGCAGCAGCAGCCCGAACAGCCGCCGGGACCTTCCCCACGAGCCCTGTGGCCGCCGGATGGAGGAACATGACGACAAAAACCGACAGCAGACCAAACTCGCAGGAGTTGAGCAGGCAGACCCGGCCGTTTAGGTTAAACCGCATATGGGAATAATCCCACCAGTGCATATGGAACAGCTTTTCCAGGATATAGCTGGTCAGGTACTCCAGCACGCTGGTCACCACCATCCCCGACAGGAACAGGGCGGTAAAGCTGTGCCGGACGTCCCGCAGCAGGAACAGCACTAAGAGCGCCCCAAACCCGTACACCGGGCAGAGGGGGCCGTTTAAGAAGCCCCGGTTGACCCAGCGCCGCTGGATCACCGAGCAGTAAACCGTCTCGCAGCACCAGCCGAGGAAGCTGTAAAGGATAAAGTACAGGAAAAGGTCGATAACGGCCAAGGAAAAGATCTCCCCCTTATGTTTTCTGGGCGTTGGCCAGCATCAGCTTGATGCGGTTTTGCTGGTTGACCGCGCTGGCGCCGGGGTCATAGTCGACGGCGACGATGTTGGCGTTCGGGTTTTTCTCCTTGATCGTCCGGATCATCCCCTTGCCGACGATGTGGTTGGGCAGGCAGCCGAACGGCTGGGTGCAGACGACGTTTTCGATCCCTTCATGCACCAGCGAGACGATCTCGGCCGTAAGCAGCCACCCCTCCCCCATCTTGACCCCATGGCTGATATACCCTTCGGCCAACTTGACCTCGTCCGGGAACCAGCTGGAGGGGCGGAAGCTCCCCTCCTTTTTCACCGCGTCGATGACCTCTTTTTCCCGGCCGGTCAGGTAGTTGTAGATGAGCTTGAAGAGGGCGACCTTGCCGGCGCTGCCGCCGTAGAGGGTACGGTCCTCGATCGTGTTGTAGACGCAGTAGAGGCAGAAACCCATCAGCCCCGGGACGACCACCTCGGCCCCCTCCTGGAGGAGGAAGGCTTCCAGATTGTTGTTGCCCAGAGGCGAATATTTGACGTAGATCTCCCCGACGACCCCGACCTTGACCTTCTTTTCCTTCTTCCGGGGGATCGAGGCGAAGTCGCGGATGATCGCGTCGTACCATTTGCGCACCTGCGCCCGGGGGATATAGGGCTTTTTGCCCATCTGCCCGCAGAGGTAATCCTCCCAATAGGCGACCTTTCCCGCCGTGTCCCCCTTTTCGATCTCATACGGGAGGCACTGGTTCTGCAAATCGGTCAAGAGGTCGCCCAGAAAGACCGCGTTGACCAGCTGGACCGCCATCGGCAGGGAGATCTTAAAGCCGGGGTTACTTTCCAGCCCGGTAAACGAAAGCGATATGACCGGGATATACCCGTACCCGCTCTTCTGCAGGGCCTTGCGCAGCAGGTGGATATAGTTGGAGGCCCGGCAGCCGCCGCCCGTCTGGGTGATCAGCAGCGCCACCTTATGCAGGTCGTATTTGCCGCTCTCCAGCGCGTCGATCATCTGCCCGATGACCAGAAGCGCCGGGTAGCAGGTGTCGTTGTGGACGTTGCGCAGCCCCTGTTCAATGACCGCGTGGCTGTCGTTGGTCAGCAGCTCCGCCTTATACCCGTGCTGCCGCATGATCTGCACCATCATATTGAAGTGGACCGGCAGCATCGTCGGCACCAGGATGGTGTGGGTCTTTTTCATTTCTTCGGTAAAAACGACTCGTTCCATATACCTTTCCTTCTATCCTTACATGACCTTCCGGGTTGTTCGCTGCCGGTCAGGCGTTTGCCATGCCGCGGGCGGCGTTGGCCGTCTCCCGCTCGGCGACCGCCCCGAGGAGGGAGCGCAGCCGGATGCGGACCGCCCCGAGGTTGGAAATCTCGTCGATCTTCAGCTGGGTGTACAGCTTCCCGGCCGACTCCAAGATCGCGCGGACCTCGTCGGTGGTGATCGCGTCGATGCCGCAGCCGAAGCTGACCAGCTGGATCAGCTCCATGTCGGCGTTTTGGGTGACATATTTGGCGGCGTTATAGAGCCTGGCGTGGTAGGTCCACTGGTTTAAAACGTCCACCTTGACCGGTTCGACCAGGTCGGAGACGCAATCCTCCGAGATGACGACCATCCCCAGCGAGGTCAGAAGCCGGTTGATGCCGTGGTTGATCTCCGGGTCGATATGGTAGGGCCGGCCGCAGAGGACCGCGATCTTTTTGCCGTGGGAACGGGCGTACCGGATCATCTCCGCGCCCTTGTCCCGCACCAGCTGCCGCGACTGAGCGTAGGCGGCATAGGCCGCCCCGGCCGCCACCCGGACGTCTTTGCGGGTGATGCCCGGGAATTCGTCCATGAAAAACCGGGTCGCGTGCCGGATAAAATCCTTCGGGCGGTGGACGCCGAAGTAGGGGTAGAGGAAGCGGACGTTTTTCAGCGCCCCGATGTTCGCGTGCAGCGTCTCGGGATAGTAAGCGACGACCGGGCAGTTGTAGTGGTTGTCCCCCTTATGCTCGTCGAAATTGTAGGTGAGGCAGGGATAGAAGATGGTGTCGATCCCCTGCTGCAGCAGCCACTCGATATGCCCGTGGATCAGCTTTGCCGGATAACAGACGGTGTCGGACGGGATGGTATACCGGCCGAGGTTGTAGGTCTGGCGGGTAGAGATGGGCGAGACGACTACCTCAAACCCGAGGCTTGAGAGGAAGGCGTGCCAGAAAGGCAGGTTCTCGATCATGTTGAGCCCCAGCGGCAGGCCGATCTTCCCCCGCGGGCCCTCTGTGGACTTTAACCCGCGGATCAGGTCCAGCTTATATTCGTACATATCCGGCAGTTTCTCCGCATTCTGGATGCCGAGGGGCTTTTCGCACTTGTTGCCGGAGATAAACCGCTTGCCGTCCGAGAAGGTGTTGACGGTCAGGGGGCAGTGGTTGGCGCAGCCTTTGCAGGTGACCGATTTGGCGGTGTGGGTGAAGTGTTCCAGCTCTTCCAGGGAGAGGATGCCCGATTCCTTCTGCCGCTTGCCCTTGCCGTAAAGGGCGGCGCCAAAAGCCCCCATCAGCCCGGCGATGTTCGGGCGGATAACGTCCCGGCCGATCTCCCGCTCAAAACTCCGCAGCACCGCGTCGTTGAGGAAGGTGCCCCCCTGGACGACGATATGCCGGCCCAGCTCGTCGGGCGAATGGGCGCGGATAACCTTATAGATGGCATTTTTGACGACCGACAGCGAGAGCCCCGCCGAAATATCGGCGACCGACGCGCCGTCCTTCTGGGCCTGCTTGACCGACGAATTCATAAAGACGGTGCAGCGGGACCCGAGGTCGACCGGATACTGGGAGAAGAGGCCGCGTCTGGCAAAGTCGGCGATCTCGTACCCCATCGACTTGGCGAACGTCTCGATAAAAGAGCCGCAGCCGGAGGAACAGGCCTCGTTTAGCATGATGCTGTCGATCGAGTTGTTGCGCACCTTAAAGCACTTGATGTCCTGCCCGCCGATGTCCAGGATAAAGTCGACGTCCGGCTCAAAGTGCCGGGCGGCCCGGAAATGGGCCATCGTTTCGACGATTCCGTCGTCCACCTGGAAAGCGTTGCGGATCAGGTCCTCGCCGTAACCGGTGACGACGCCGGAACAGAGGGTGATCCGGTCGCCGCAGAGCCTGCGGATCCGGATCAGCTGTTCCCGGATGATGCTGACCGGGTTGCCGTGGTTGGAAGAATAATATTTATAGAGGATCTTATCGTCCTCCGCGATCAGCACGACCTTGGTGGTTGTCGAGCCGCAGTCGATGCCGAGGTAGGCGTTGCCGGAATAGTTTTCGATCTCCCGCTCCTCAACCGTCGCCCTGGCATGGCGGGCGGCGAAAGCCCGGTAATCTTCTTCGTTTGCAAAAAGGGGCTTCAGATAATTGGTCGCGCTGACGCCGCCGGTCGCCTTGTCGATCCGGTCGAGCAGGTCGTCCATCTCTGTCTCGGGGCAGGTTTCCCCGGCATAGAAGGCGGTGCCGATCGCGACTGAGAACTGGCCCAGTTCCGGGAAGAGGGCGTTTTCGGGGGACAGATGCAGCGTCTCGACAAACCGCTCCTGCAGCCCCTTGAAGAAGAAGAGCGGCCCGCCCAGAAACGCGATCTTCCCCTTCAGCTCCCGCCCCTGGGCAAGGCCGGTGATCGTCTGGTCGACGACCGCCTGGAAGATGCTGGCGGCGAGGTCTTCCTTCCGGGCACCCTGGTTTAAGAGCGGCTCGATATCCGACTTGGCAAAGACCCCGCAGCGGGACGCGATCGGGTAGAGCTTTTCATGCTTTGCGGCAAGCTGGTCCAGTTCCCCCGGCGTCACGTCCAGAAGGGAGGCCATCTGGTCGATAAACGCGCCGGTGCCGCCGGCGCAGGTGCCGTTCATCCGCTCCTCCACCCCGCCGGTCAGGAAGAGGATCTTTGCGTCCTCCCCGCCCAGCTCGATGATGACGTCGATATCCGGGTCGAAAAAGGGGACGGCCTTGCTTGTCGCGTAGACCTCCTGGATAAATTCGATGCCGGCGGCCTTGGACAGCCCGAACCCGGCCGAACCGGAGAGCGCGACCCGGAAGGGGTTGTCCCCGACCGTTTCCCTGGCCGCCCGCAGCAGCTCGCCCGTCTTCTGGCGCACCTGGGAGAAGTGGCGCTCATAGCGCTTAAAGAGGATTTTCTCCCCTTCCATCACGACCACTTTGACGGTGGTCGACCCGATGTCGATCCCGATATTCAAACGCATCTTTCTTCTCCCTTTCTCTCGTTCTCTCTCTGTAAAATCCCATACAGGATAATATCCAGCGACGCCCTGAGCCCCTTTTCCATCGTTTCCAGCGCCAGCTCCGCCGGGACATGGCGGCGGAAGATCAGCTCCAGGTATCTCGCCTGCACGCTTTCCACCAGCTCCAGCAGCAGCTGCAGCGTCAATTCCTTATCCACGTCCGGCCGAAGGGAACTGCGGCTTAAAAACAGCCGGAGGGCGACGCTCGCCCGCTCCCGGAAAACCCGGCGTTTATCCTCGATCATCCCTGCGACCGCGTCGGACGGGCAGGAGCTGAGCAGCTGGGTCAGGATGTGGTAGTGGTCCGGATGGGTGGAAAAAAAGTCGGTCTGCCGGCGGTAAAAGTCCAGCAGCGCCCCGTCGTCCACCGGATGGCTGCGGAGCTTATCCAGGTCAAGGAACTGCCAGAGGTCGTCCAGACACCGGTCGCAGACCGCCAGGAACAGGTTTTCCTTGTTTTTGAAATAGTGGTATAAAAGCCCCTTGGATATGCCGGCCGAGAGGCAGATCTGATTGGTCGACGCGCCCTCGTAGCCCCGCTGGCCAAATTCCCGCAGAGCGGCGTCTATGATCTTACGGCGGCTTATCTTGCTTTTGGCGATCTCGCGGTGATTTTCCCGGGGGGATTGGGGTTCGGTCATCTCTCTTTTTCTCTCTTTCCCGGCAGGGGATTTATGGAATGTTCCAATAAACCGCCCGGCGATTTGTGTACATTGTGTATTATAGCATAAATTGACCAGATGGTCTATACATCCAATGTACAAAAACGGGGGCGGGGTCTGTCGATTT
>CALXKG010000077.1 GCA_944388825.1 uncultured Clostridia bacterium
CGCACATTCGATATTGTTTAATTTTCAAGTTCCTCATTCCGCGCTACCGTTCGGTTCGCGCCGCCGCCTCGCTGACAGCTTATTTATTTTACCACAGCGTTTTCCGTTTGTCAAGGGGTTTTTGAAAATTTTTCCCCGGAAGGCGGAGCCTTCCAAGACCTTTTCAAATCCCCTGGACGCCGGTAACGGCTGGGGTTGCCGCCCTTTCGAACCAGCCGGTTCTCGCGGCGACTTGCATATAATACCACTCCCGCCGGGAAATGTCAAGGGTAAAATGCAAAACCGGCATTTTATCCGATTTCAAAAGCCAATAATAGATAAAACTGTCCATTTTCGTCCGGCCTGTAAAATGCAAAGATTGCAAACCGGTTACAAAATCCTGATTTCTTTATCTGTTTCTTGTACAAATGATAAACTTTCAGTTGACCTTTGCCGACCAAATATGAAAAATCGTTTTTACCTCTTGCCAACTTTCTGGCCAAACTATATAATAAAATCAATCAATGCACTGCGTGCGAAAGGATGAAGAATCAATATGACTGAGTACACCTCCCCGCTCGAGCAGCTGGTGGGACAGCTGCACTCGGACCTCCACCGTGGGCTGGACCCGTCCCAAATCGAGGGACTGCGCAGCCAATACGGAGAAAACCGTTTACAGGAAAAAAAGAAGGCCGGTTTTTTTGCCCGCTTCCTACAGCAGTTTAAAGATGTGATGATCTTGATCCTGCTGGCCGCCGCGGCTATCTCTTTTATTGTCGCCTGCGTCCAACGGGAGCCGTCGGAATTTTTTGAGCCGCTGCTGATCCTGATCATCGTCATCTTAAACGCCATCCTGGGCGTCCTGCAGGAAAGCAAGGCCGAAAAGGCGCTGGAAGCGCTGAAAAACATCTCCGCCCCCCATGCCCGGGTCGTCCGGGGCGGGGTGGAACAGGTGATCGAAGCCGCCGGGCTGGTGCCGGGCGACCTCATCAAGCTGGAGGCCGGCGACTTTATCCCGGCCGACGGGCGTCTGGTGCAGGCGGCAAGCCTCAAATGCGAGGAATCGGCCCTGACCGGCGAGTCGGTCCCGGTCGAAAAGGACGCCGCTGCTTCCATAGAAGAAAATGCGCCGTTGGGCGACCGGATCAACATGGTCTACTCGGGGTGCAGCGTCTCCTATGGGTCGGCGTCGGCAATCGTCACCGCCACCGGCATGAAGACCGAGATGGGCAAGATCGCGGGGCTTTTAAACAATGAAATGGAAGAATCCACCCCGCTCCAACAGAAGCTGGCGAAGCTGGGCAAATACCTGGGCATTGTTGCCCTCGCCGCCTGCGCCATCATCTTTGTGATCGGGCTGTTCAACGACATCCCGCCGCTGGATATCTTCATGACCTCCGTCTCGCTGGCGGTTTCGGCCATCCCGGAAGGGCTGCCGGCGATCGTCACCATCGTCCTGTCGCTGGGCGTCCAGCGGATGGTCAAGAAAAACGCGATCATCCGGCGGCTGCCGGCAGTCGAGACGCTGGGGAGCGCGTCGGTCATCTGCTCGGACAAGACCGGCACCCTGACCCAGAACCGGATGACGGTCATGCAGGTCTGGGTGGACGGCGAAGACGCCCCCGAAAAGATGGACAGCCTGTCGGACGGGGCGGTTAAACTCCTGCAGTACGGGGCGCTCTGCTGCAACGGCACCGTCAACATCGAGGACGGAAAGGAAACCCACATCGGCGACCCGACCGAAACCTCCATCGTCCTGGCGGCGATGAAAAACGGCTGGAGCCGGGACACGCTGGAAGAAACCTGGCCTCGGGTGGGCGAGCTGCCTTTTGACTCCGACCGCAAACTGATGACCACGGTCATGAAGGATGGGGAGAAGTTCCTCGTCGTCGTCAAGGGCGCTTACGACGTGATGGTCAGCCGCTGCACCGCCGGGGACATCCGGAAAGCGGACGAGATCTGCAACCGGATGAGCGAGCAGGCGCTGCGGGTGCTGGCAGTCGGGTATAAGCATATCGGCGCGCTGCCGGGAACGCTCACCTCCGAGGAACTGGAAACCGGGCTGACGCTGCTGGGCCTTGTCGGGATGATCGACCCGCCGCGGGAGGAAGTCCGCCCGGCGGTCCAGACCTGCCTGAAGGCCGGCATCCGCCCGGTCATGATCACCGGCGACCATGTCGTCACCGCCGCCGCCATCGCCCGCGACCTCGGCATCATGCACGAGGGGGACCGGGCGGTCACCGGCGCCGAGCTGGACGCGATGGACGATTCTGCGCTGGACAAGGAGGTCGGCAAGATCTCGGTCTACGCCCGCGTCTCGCCCGAGAATAAGATCCGCATCGTCAAAGCCTGGCAGCGCAAGGGCCAGGTGGTCGCGATGACCGGCGACGGGGTCAACGACGCCCCCGCCCTCAAGGCCGCCGATATCGGCTGCGCGATGGGCATCACCGGCACCGACGTCGCCAAAGGGGCGGCGGCCATGACGCTGACCGACGACAACTTCGCGACGATCGTCGACGCCGTCCGGGAAGGGCGGGGCATCTACGCCAACATCCGCAAGGTGGTCGGGTTTTTGCTGGGCACCAACATCGGCGAGATCCTGACCGTCTTTATCGCGATGATCCTCTGGCACGAGTCGCCGCTCCTTTCGATGCAGCTGCTGATGATCAACCTGGTCACCGACAGCCTGCCGGCCATCGCGCTGGGGATGGAAGCGGTCGAAGACGGGGTCATGCTCCAGAAGCCGAAACCGCGGGACGAGGGGATCTTCGCCCACGGGCTGGGGCCGCAGGTCATCGCCCAGGGGTTCATGTTCGGCATCCTTACGCTGATCGGCTACCGGCTGGGCTACCATTTCGGCGGCGACCACTACGGGCAGACGGTGGCGTTTATGGTGCTGGCCCTCTCGCAGGTCGTCCAGGCGTACAATATGCGCTCGGGGCACTCCCTCTTCCAGATCGGGCCGTTTACCAACAAGCGCTTGAACCAGGCAGCGCTCATCTCGGTGGCGCTGGTGGCGCTGGTGCTGTTCACCCCCCTTTCGATCCCGTTCGAACTGGCGGCGCTCCCCGCCTGGATGTACTTTGCGGGGCTGGGGCTGGCGCTGGTGCCGCTCGTCGTGATGGAAATCGCCAAAGCGATCGGGCTGGTGCGGTACCATAAGCATTGATATTCCCCCCCTGTTTTACAAATTTATTACCCGATTTTTTAACGGCAGATGAACACAACCGGGGCCTTTTGTGGTATAATAAGCAAAAGGCCCCGGCTTTTCTTGTACAAATGGAAATATGTATCGGCGCCCTTAAGGCGTCTCCTTAAGGCGCTGCCTCCCCCAACCGATTAAGGAGCAAAGCCCCTTAAGAATCCCATGTTCGGCGCGGCGTGAGATGCCCGCACCACCCGCGCAAGACCGGCCGTGGAAGGCCGGTCTTTGAAGCGTTGATCAGACGCCCGGAAACCCGGAAATTTTATGCCGTTCAAAAAAATCTATATCGAAAGGAAGCTCTCCATGCCCTCTACCTACGCCCATTACCGCTTCGGGCAGGACGTCCTGCGCGCCCTGCCGCCTGCGCTGCGGGAAGAGATCCTCCCCCGCATCCAGCTCTACCGCACCGGCATCCACGGCCCGGATATCTTCTTTTACTACCGGCCGCTCACCCCGAACCCCCTCGCCGCCTACGGGAACGCCCTCCACCACCTCTCGGGCCGGGAACTGTTTGCCCGGATGGAAGCGGTGCGGGACCGCTTCCCGGAAGACGCCCGGACGGGCCTGACCGCCTACATCTTCGGGTTTATCTGCCACTACGCCCTCGACTCGGCCGCCCATGGGACGGTGTACAAGGGCATCCGGGAGACCGGCGTCTCCCATTCGGCGATCGAGGCGGACTTCGACCGGGAATTGATGGCGCTGGACGGGCTGGACCCCGCCCGCCAGCCCCTTGCGGGACATATCGTCCCCTCCCGCGCAGGCGCCGCCGTCATCAGCCGGTTTTTCCCCGAACGGTCGGCGGAGGAGATCCGGGAGTGCCTGACGTCGATGAAATTTTTCCACCGGCTGCTGCTCTCCCCCGGGAAGTGCAAAAGGGAAGCGCTGACGCTGGGGCTGTCGCTCGCCGGGAAAAAGCACATCGCCGAGACGATCGTCCGGCCGGAGAAAAACCCCGCCTGCGCCGGGGTGGTGAAAACGCTTTTGGAAAAATATGAAGAAGCGCTGCCGGCTGCCGTCCGGCTGATCGAGACCGCTTTTACGCCGGGATGGCTAAGCTGGGAACGGCTGGAGCTGGATTTTGAATCGGACCGGGTGGAGGAATGAGCCTTTTAACAATGTGTAAACAAAGGAAGGGATGTACATGAAAGCGCTGCTGTCGGCCAGGCTGACCAAAGCGGAAAAATTCTGGATCCTATACGACGTCGGCAATTCGGCTTTTACGCTGCTGATCTCGACGATCATGCCGATCTATTTTAACTACCTCGCCGAATCGGCCGGCTTAAACGAAGTGGAATACCTCGCCTTCTGGGGGTACGCCGCCTCGGTCTCGACGCTGCTGGTCGCCTTTATCGGGCCGGTGGCCGGATCGTTTGCCGATGGCCGGGACTTTAAAAAGCCGGTCTTTATCGCGGCGCTGGCGGTCGGGTGCATCGGCTGCCTGGCGCTGGGGCTGGCGCGGCAGTGGCTGATCTTCCTCGTCATCTTTGTGATCGCGAAGGTCGGGTACTCCTCCAGCCTGGTCTTTTACGATTCGATGCTCTCGGATATCACCACCCCCGACCGGATGGACAACGTCTCTTCCCAGGGGTATGCCTGGGGGTATATCGGCAGCTGCGTCCCCTTTATCCTCTGCCTCGCGGTCGTCCTGACGACCGGCATCACCGGCCTTTCGATGGAGACGGCGATGATGATCGCCTTTATGATCGTCGCGGCCTGGTGGGTGCTCTGCACGCTGCCGCTCCTCAAAATCTACCGGCAGAGGCACTTTGTCCCCCGGCAGCCGGGGGCGGTGAAGGCGACTTTTGCCCGGCTGGGGAAGACGCTGGCGGGGCTTAAAAACGAAAAGCATATCCTCCTTTTCCTCGTCGCCTTCTTCTTTTATATCGACGGGGTCTATACGATCATCGAAATGGCGACCGCTTACGGCTCGGCGCTGGGACTGGACAGCACAGGCCTTCTGCTGGCGCTGCTGGTGACCCAGATCGTCGCGTTCCCCTGCTCGATCCTGTTCGGGCGGCTGACCCGGAAGTACAAGGCTGCCGCCCTGATCACCGTCTGCATCGTCGCCTACTTCGGCATCGCGGTCTTCGCGATGTTTATGTCGACCCAGGCTCATTTCTGGTTCCTCGCCGTCTGCGTCGGGATGTTCCAGGGGGGCGTACAGGCGCTCTCCCGCAGCTGGTTTGCAAAGATCGTCCCGCCGGAAAAATCGGGCGAGTACTTCGGCCTTTTGGATATCTGCGGCAAAGGGGCTTCGTTCATGGGGACGGCGATCGTCAGCGCCGTCTCCCAGGTCAGCGGCGATATCAACACCGGCGTCGGGATGATCGCCATCCTGTTTATTGTGGGGCTTGTCCTCTTCCGGATCGCGGTCAAGGCGACGCCGGAAAATGAACAGGCGTGATCGCAATTTTATACGGAGTTTTTCCCCAAGTGGTCCTGCCGGGCTTCCCCGGCAGGATTTTTTTACGGGAACCCTTTTTTGTGGTTTTTCCCCCTTGACAAACCCGCACAGCCGGCTTATAATGTTCATATCATGAACGTTCACAAAATGAACAGATAACAGGAGGCTTTTCCTTTGGAACCTTTATTCACCCTGTTGCAGATCATCAGCGGCGCGCCGGTCGTCGACCAGCGGACGCTGGCCACCGCGGCCGGCATCTCGGTCGGCAAGGCAAATGCCCTGCTGAAACAGGCCGAGCAGGACGGGTACCTGCTGGTCGGCCGGGAAGGGAAAAAATCCCGGCTGACCCTGACCCCGAAGGGGCGGGAAATCCTGGAAAACACGCTGATCGACCGGGACGGCGTCAAACTTTCCTTCCCGGCCGCAGCGTCCACCGACACCGCCGTCATCCTGGCCGGCGGGCGGCGGAGCGGATTCGATACCCCTGTCTGCCTCCAGCCGGTCGGCGGTGAGGAAGGGACGATCATCGACCGGATGCTGCGGGTGCTGTCGGTCTGCGGCATCAGCCGGTTTATCCTCATCGCCGGATGGCAGGCGGAAGCGCTGCGCGCCCACTTTGCCGGGCGGGGGGATATCGAGATCCTCTATAACGACCGGTATAAATGGAACGGCACGATGAGCGGCCTGGCGCTGGCGGAAGAGTCGCTGGAGCGGCTTGAGCCGGAGTCCTTCCTGGTCCTCAAGTCCGACCTGGTCTTTGAGCAGCGGGGCGTACAGGCGCTGCTGGAGAGCGGCTCCCCCTTCGCCGCCCTGCTCGCCTCCCCCAGCGGCGCGCGGGACGAGACCCTCGCCGAGCTGGACGGGCAGGGGGATATCTTCCGCTTCTCCAAAGACATCCGCCAGATCAACCGGGTGCAGGGGGAAATGACCGGGATCGCCCGCGTCTCGATGGACGGGTTCCGGCTGATGATGCGCTATTTTGCCCGGAATGTAAACCCGCTGATCGGCTATGAATATGTGATGGAGAGCATCGGCCGCATCTACCGCTTCAAAGGGGTAATGGCCGACGACCTCTGCTGGGCGAAGGTCGAGACCCCCGCCGATTACGAGACGATGAAGGGGTTCATCTACCCCCGGATCGAACGGAAGGAACGGCAGATGCGGGAAAAATTCGCCCGGGATACCATCCACTCGATCCTGCCGGACGAACCGGTGAAAGAGGTGCAGTTCGCCGGCGGGCTGACCAACACCAACTATTTTATTGAAACGGAAAAGGGGCGGTATATCCTGCGGCTGCCCGGCCGGATGACCGAGAGCATGATCAGCCGGGCCAATGAGAAGCGCAACGCCCAAATCGCCTCCGACCTCGGGTTTAACTGCACCCTCCTCTACTGCAACGCCGAAACCGGCGTCAAACTCTCCCGCTATATCGACGGCGCGGAGACGCTGACCTCCCGTACCGCCCGTCTGGAGGAAAATATCGCGCTGACCGCCGGTATCCTCCGCCGGCTCCACCGGTCGGGGATCGTCTGGGAAAACCGGTTCGACGTCTTCTCCGAGGCGGAAAAATATGAAGCCCTCCTGGGGACGGCGAAGATGTACGGCGGGTTTGCCGAAATGAAGCAAACCGTCTACGAGAAGATCCGGCCGCGGCTGATCTCCCTCGGGCTGGACGACCTGCCCTGCCACAACGACCTGGTCGCCGCCAACCTTGTCAAAAACCGGGAAGGCCGGCTCTACCTGATCGACTGGGAGTATTCCGGCCAGAACGACCCCGCCTTTGACCTCGCCGCCCTTTTCCTCGAAAACGAATTCCCGCCGGAGGACGAAGAGCTCTTCT
>CALXKG010000078.1 GCA_944388825.1 uncultured Clostridia bacterium
ACCCCTTCCCCGCACCCGCCGGCCATCGCCGCGAAAATTGCCGCCGCGTACAGGGCCGCCGCTATCTTCATCCATCTTTTCTTCATAGCCGAACGCCTCCTCAGAGTCTTCTACTTCCATACACCGCAACCGGCGGAAAATCTTTCGCTTTTGGAGGGGAAAATTTCCGCCGCCTTCGGAAACCGCCTTGCGCCCGCGCGAAAACCCGTGTACAATAGAGTGGACAGGAGGAATGACCATGTACGCAAAAGTGACCAGCGCCGGCCTGCTGGGGATGAACGCCTTCCCGGTCGAGGTGGAGACCGACCTTTCCCGGGGGCTGCCGGGGTTCGAGGTGGTGGGGCTGCCGGACGCCGCCGTCAAGGAAAGCCGCGACCGGGTAAGGGCGGCGGTCAAAAACACCGGCTTTGAAGCGCCGGCCGCGAAGATCACCGTCAACCTGGCTCCCGCCGACCTGCATAAGACCGGGCCGATTTACGACCTGCCGATCTACCTTTCGCTGCTCAAAGCCTCCGGGACGACCGCCGCGGACTTTTCCGGGGCCGTTTTCCTGGGGGAGCTGGCGCTGGACGGATCGGTCCGGCGGGTGACCGGCGCGCTGCCGATGACCATCATGGCGGCGGAAAAAGGGTATAAGCGGATCTTCCTCCCCGCCGAAAACGCCGCCGAGGCCAGCGTCGTCCGGGGCATCGAGGTCTTCGGCGTCCGGTCGGCCCTCGACGTCGTCAACTTCTACGAAGGGGTCGCTTCCCTCCGGCCGGAGCCGCCGCTCACATTCGCCCCCGCCCCCGAAGGCAGCTACCCGGACATGGCGGACGTGCTGGGCCAGACGATGGCCAAGCGGGCGCTGGAAATCGCGGCCGCCGGGGGGCATAACACGCTGCTGATCGGGCCGCCCGGGTCGGGGAAAAGTATGCTGGCCAGGCGGTTCCCCTCCATCCTCCCCGACCTCACCTTTGAAGAGGCGATCGAGACGACCAAGATCCACTCGGTCGCCGGCGCCCTCACCGCCGACCACCCGATCGTCACCGCGCGGCCCTTCCGCGCGCCCCACCATACCGTCTCCCCGGCGGGGCTGTCGGGCGGCGGGACGATCCCGCGGCCGGGGGAGATCTCGCTCGCCCACAACGGCGTCCTCTTCCTGGACGAGCTGCCCGAATTCGACCGGATGGCGCTGGAGATCCTCCGGCAGCCGATCGAAGACGGGGAGGTGACGATCGCCCGGGTCAACGGGACGCTGACCTACCCCTGCCGGATCATCGTGCTGGCGGCGATGAACCCCTGCCCCTGCGGCTACTACGGCCACCCGACCCACCCCTGCACCTGTTCCCCCCAGAAGGTGCAGCGGTACCTGGCCCGGGTCAGCGGGCCGCTGCTCGACCGGATCGACCTGCACGTCGAAGTGCCGCCGGTCGAATTTGAAAAGCTCTCGTCGGGCGGGCGGGGGGAATCTTCCGCCGCCATCCGCGCCCGGGTGAACAAGGCGCGGCAGCTGCAAAGCGAGCGGTACGCGGACGCCGGCATCCTCTGCAACAGCGGGCTGACCCCGTCGATGATGCGGCGGTTCTGCCCGGTGACCGACAGGGGGATGCAGCTTTTAAAGGCCGCCTTTGACCGGATGGGGCTTTCGGCCAGGGGATACGACCGGATCCTGAAGGTCGCCCGGACGATCGCCGACCTGGCGGGGGACGAGGTGATCGACGCGGTCCACATCAGCGAGGCGGTGCAGTTCCGGTCGCTCGACCGGAAGTACTGGCGGCGGTAAGCCGGACAGAAAAGAGGGGAAATCATGATTTATGAAAAGCTGCCGGTCTCCTTCCTGATGGCGCTGGCAAGCGAAAAGGCCGGGTCGGCCACCAGCGCCATCGCCCGGACGCTGCTGGAAAATCTGGACGCCGCCCGGGGGATGAATATTAAGGAATTGGCGGCCCTCTGCCACACCGCCCCCAGCTCGATCTCCCGCTTCTGCCGGGAGGTGGGGTTTGAAGGGTACGCCGAGCTGCGGGAGGCGCTGGAAACCGTCCGGCTGCGGTACGAACGGCCGTCCGCCTCCTCCGACCCCCGCCGCCGGGCGGAAGATTACCTGCAAAAGGTGGCGGGCAGCCTGCGGGACGCGGCGGGCGCCGACCTGGCGAAGGTCCGGCGGCTGTGCGAAGAGATCGCCCGCTATCCCCGGGTCGCAGCCTTCGGGCTTTTAAAGGCGGAAGCGGCGGCGATCGGGCTGCAGTGCGACCTTCTGATGCTGGGGCGGCAGATCCGGACCAGCGTCTCCTACGGCGAGCAGCTGCAATATATCGCGTCAGCCGGGGCGGACGACCTGAGCCTGCTGTTTTCCTGTACCGGCTCCTATTTTGAATACCAGGAGCTGGGGCTGATGCGGGAAAAGCTGATGCTTCCCCGCATCTGGATGGTATCGGGAGAGGAAAAGCCGCGGGAGGAGTACATCGATGGGGTGATCCTCTACCGCTCCCATGCCCAGGCGGGCCACCCCTACCAGCTGCAATTCATCGCCGGGCTGATCGCCCAGGAATACGCGGCGATGCTGGATGAAAGGGGGGAAGCGGATGGAGACCGGGACTGACCTCCGCTGGCTGGGGGTGTGGATCCGCCTCCGGCGGCTGGAACGGGACTGGAGCCAGGAAGGGCTTTGCAGGGGCCTCTGCGCCGTCTCCACCCTCTCCAAGATCGAACAGGGGAAGGTCCCGTCCCCGAACCCCGATCTGATCCGGCTGCTCTGCAAGCGGCTGGACGGCGGCTGGGAGGCTGATGAGAGCGCCCTGAAGGCCCTCCAGGGGCGGATCGAACCGATGTACGAAGCTTTTCTCGACGCGGACTTCTCCCGCTTCTGGGGGCTGCACAGCGGGCTTATCGCCGACTGGGGAAAGTATATCCATTCCCCGTTTTTGCTGGACGCGCTGGTGCTGGGTTATGAAAGCGCGGAGGATACCCCCCGCCTGTCGCCGGCCGAACTGGCGCTTTTGCGGGAGATGGAGCCGGTGATGAACCACCGGCAGCGGACGGTCTATAAAATCTCCGCCGGGCGGGCGTCCGAGCTGCTGGCGGGCGACCCCTCTTCCCGGGATTACCTCGGCGCCGGGATCGAATGCTGCCAGGCGGGGGCCTATACCCGGGCGGTCGAGCTGCTGCAATCCGCCTTCCAGATGGGGGCGGCGGAGGGAAGGGTGCGGATCATGCTGCTGGCGCGGCTTTTTTCCGGCAACTGCTACAGCAGCCTTGCGGACTACCCGCAGATGGCGGCCCACTATGCGGCCGCCGAAAAGATCGCCCGGGCGGTCGGGGATACCGAAACGGTCGATACCATCCGGTACAATACCGCCGCGACCGCCCTGGAGCTGGGACGGCCGGAGGAGGCTTACGCCTATTTCCACGCCGCCTGCGGGGAGGGGAAGCCGGCCGAAGCCCTGCCCATCCTGGCGCTGCACAAGCTGGCCCTCGCCTGCGAAGCGCTGGGGAAAAGGGAAGAAGCCTTATCCGCCCTCAAACGGGCGGGCAGGGCAGCCGCGGTCTTCCCCAGCCGGGAATTCTCGCTTGCGATCTGCGGGCTGGTCCGCTACCGGCTGGAGCATGCAGATTACCTGCACGACCCCGCTTACGGGGAGATGCTGACGCGGGTTTTCGCGCGGATGGAGCGGGAGCTGCCGGCGGGGTTTGCCGGGCTGCACGTCCCCTTCCTGCTCCGCTGGTACACTGAAAACCGGATGTACAAGGACGCCTGTCAGCTGTTGCTCCGTTTTCCCCATTACCGGGGGGAAACACCGGTTTAACCCCGGTTCCGCCGCCGGTTTTCGCAAAAGGACCCCCTTCCTTCCCGCTGCCCCCGGGCGGTATAATAGAGGGGAAAGGAAGTGGCGCATTTGCAGAAAAATACCCTCTGGACCCGCAATTTCACCCTTGTCACCCTCGCGACGGTTTTCGGCTCGGCCGGCGGCATCGCCGGGAGCTTTGCGATGTCCTTCCTCGTCTTTGACGAGACGGGGAGCACCCTCGCCTCCGCCCTGCTGCTGGCGATCCAGGTCTTACCGAACGTCTTTATCCCCTTGATCCTGGCGCCGGTCATGGACCGCCTCCCCCGCAAGCCCTTCCTGGTGGGCGGGGACGCGGTCAACGGCGCGCTCTATTTCCTGCTGGGGGTTTACCTGCTGGTCCTCCCGTTTTCCTATATCGAATACCTCTGTTTTTCGCTGGTGCTGGCCTGCCTTAGCTCTTTCGACCAGCTGGCCTACAACAGCATCTACCCCAAGCTCATCCCCCCGGGGCTTGAAGAAAAGGGGTATACCGTTTCCTCGATGGTCTACCCGGTCTTAAACGTCGTGATGCTGCCGGTGGCGGCGCTTTTGCTGGACGCGGCCGGCGTCCCGGCGATCCTGATGGGGCAGGGGGTGCTCTCGCTCCTCGCGGCCCTGGCTGAAAGCCGCATCCGGGTGGAGGAAGCCGTCCGGCGGGACGAGGCGGGGAAGCTCTTCTCCTTCCGCACCTGGTGGGGCGACCTCCGGGACGCCGCCCGGTTCCTCAAACAGGATGACGGCCTTCGGAGCATCTACCTCTATATGATGACCACCAACGGCCTCGGCAACGGCTACAGCTCCATCCTCGTCGCCTTTTTCCGCTCGACCCCCGGTTTCACTGTCGCGATGTACTCCCTCTTCACCGTCTTTGAGTTCGCCGGCCGGAGCCTCGGCGGCATCCTCCATTACCGGAAGCCGGTCCCGGCGAAACACCGCTTTACCTTTGCCTTCTGGACCTACCAGATCTATGAAGCGATGGATATGCTGCTCCTCTGGCTCCCATACCCGCTGATGCTCCTGAGCCGGGCGGCCTGCGGCTTCCTCGGCATCAACAGCGCGGTGCTGCGGGAGGCGGCGGTGCAGCGGTATATCCCGGAGAATTACCGGGCGCGGTTAAACGCCTTTTTCTCGGTGTTGCTTTCGGCGGGGGCGTCGGTGTTCGGGCTGCTGGTTGGGGCGATGGGGGAGCTGATCGACTACCGGCTCTGCGTCACCCTCTGCGCCGGGCTCTGCTCCGCCGTCCTCTGGTGCACCGTCTGGCGGCACAGGAAGTCGGTGCGGGCGATCTACGACCGGGAAGGGTGAGTTTTGCACATTTCCCGGTTGACGATGTGGAAAACTGCCCCATTCCCTGCCGCCGGTATGACCGCGGGGATGGGGCGGTTCCATGCCGGCGGAATAAAAGCCGAAAGGGCCCGCCCCCTGCAAAAAGCAGGCGGCGGGCCCTTTCGGCTTTTGTTCCGCCGGCATGGACCCGCCCCATGCCGGCGGTCAAACCGACGGCAGGGAATGGGACGGTTTTGCAGTTTTCCACATTGTCAACCGGGAAATGT
>CALXKG010000079.1 GCA_944388825.1 uncultured Clostridia bacterium
TATATGACCAACTGCAACCTGGAAGACCCCGAGTTTGAGCGGGGGGTCAGGGATTTCCTCGCCGTCTGCAACATCGTCAAGAAGTTTAGGCACCTGCGCATCTTGCAGATCTCCACCCGCCCCTTCGACTTCTGGAGCACGATGTGCAACGAAGGGGAGCTGCTGGAGAAGTTCAACATCCAGCTTTCGCCCATCCCGATGACCGAGCTGGTCCAGGCGGTCAGGGGCGCGGACAAATCCCTGGTCGACGCCTGCGCCGCCTACATCCGGATGCAGATGGTGGTCAAGGTCACCGACGAGGAGCTGTATAACGTCGCCGCGATGAAGGTGGCGATGGAGACCCTCGCCGCCAAATACGGCTGCTCGGCCGTCGCCATCCAGTGCTGGAACGCCCTCCAGGACGAGCTGGGGATCATGCCCTGCTGCGCCAACTCCCTCTTGACCGACGAGGGGCTGCCGGTCGTCTGCGAGACCGACATCCACGGCGCGATCACCTCGATCCTCGTCCAGGCCGCCGCGATGGACGAGCGTCCCATCTTTTTCGCCGACTGGACCGTCCGCCATCCCACCAATGACAACGCGGAGCTGCTGCAGCACTGCGGGCCCTGGCCGCTCTCGCTGGCTAAGGAAAAGCCGAAGCTGACCTATCCGCTCGCGTTCGACCATCCCGGCGCCGTCGCCGCCGAATGTAAGCATGGGGAAGTCACCCTCTGCCGGTTTGACGGCGATAACGGCGAGTACTCGCTGCTGCTGGGCACCGCCAGGGGCATCGACGGGCCGTACACCAAGGGCACCTACCTCTGGGTCGAGGTCAGGAACTGGAAGAAGCTGGAGGCGAAGATCGTCGAAGGCCCGTACATCCACCACTGCGCCGGCGTCCATGGCGACGTCGTCGCAAGGCTGTATGAAGCCTGCAAATACATCGGCGTCAAACCCGACCTCTACGACGACAACGACGAAGAGGTCAAGGCCTATCTGCGGGGCGAATAACGCCTGAAAGGAAATGCACCATGAACCTGAAAGCAAATTCCTACCGGCTGCGCCAGGACGTCCTGGACATCATCTACCGGGCCAAAACCGGCCACATCGGCGGCGACTTTTCGGTCACCGACATCTTAAACGTCCTCTATAACCAGGTGATGGACATCACGCCCGAGAACTTCGGGCGCAACGACCGCGACCACTTTATCCTCTCCAAGGGCCACGCGGTCGAGGCGCTCTACGCCGTCCTCTGCCAGAAGGGCTTCTTCCCCCGGGAGGACCTCTTGACCGTCTCCCAGTACGGCTCCAAATACATCGGCCACCCCTATAACAAGGTAAACGGCATCGAGATGAACTCCGGCTCCCTCGGCCACGGCCTGTCGGTCGCGGTCGGGATGGCGATCGCCGGCAGGATGGACAAGTCTTCCCACCGGGTCTACGCCGTCATGGGCGACGGGGAGCTGGCGGAAGGCAGCGTCTGGGAAGGCGCGATGGCGGGCGGCCACTATAAGCTGGACAACCTTTGCGCCGTCATCGACCGCAACCATCTGCAGATCTCCGGCACCACCGAGTATGTCATGAACCAGAAGGTGCAGGAGGAGCGCTGGGCCGCTTTCGGCTGGAACGTCATCTCGGTAAACGGCAACGACGTGGACGCCCTCCAGCAGGCGTTTGCCGACGCGGCGGCCTTTAAAGGCAAGCCCACCGTCATCGTCGCCCACACCACCAAAGGGTGCGGCGTCTCCTTTATGGAAAACCAGGCCGGCTGGCACCACCGGGTCCCGACCGCCGAAGAATATGAAAAGGGCATGGCTGAACTGAAAGCGAAGGAGGCTGCGGCAAATGAATAAGATCGCCAACAAGCAGGTCATCTGCGAGGTGCTGATGGAAAAGGCGAAAAACGATAAGGACGTCGTCGTCCTCTGCTCCGACTCCCGGGGCAGCTCCTCGCTGACCCCCTACGCCGACGCCTTCCCCGAACAGTTTGTCGAGGTCGGCATCGCCGAGCAGAGCCTTGTCTCGATTGCGGCCGGGCTGGCCCGCTGCGGCAAGAAGCCTTACGCCGCTTCCCCCGCCTGCTTCCTCTCGACCCGGAGCATGGAACAGGCGAAGGTAGACTGCGCCTACAGCCATACCAACGTCAAGCTGATCGGCGTTTCGGGCGGCGTATCCTACGGGGCGCTGGGGATGACCCACCACTCGGCCACCGATATCGCCGATATGGCCTCGATCCCCGGGATGCGGGTCTACCTGCCTTCCGACCGGTTCCAGACCCGCAAGCTGATGGAGGCCCTTTACGCGGACACCGACCCCGCCTATGTCCGGGTCGGCCGCAACGCCGTCGAGGACATCTATTCGGAGGACAACTGCCCCTTTGAGATGGACAGGGCGACCGTCCTGGGCGAGGGGTCCGACGTCGCGATCATCGCCTGCGGCGAGATGGTCAAGCCCGCCGTCGAAGCGATGGAGAAGCTGAAGGCCGAAGGCGTTTCCGCCGGGGTATTGGATATGTACTGCGTCAAGCCTCTGGACGCCGCCGCCGTCATCAAAGCCGCCGAAAACGCGAAGGCGGTCGTCGTCGTCGAGGAGCACACCCGGCTATGCGGGCTGGGCGCGATGGTGGCGCAGGTGCTGGGGGAGAACTGCCCCCGCAGGATGAAGTCCTTAGGGCTGCCGGACGCGCCCGCGATCGCCGGCAAGAGCCAGGAAGTGTTCGATTACTACGGCCTCAACGCCGATGGGATCGCCGCCGCGGCCCATGAGCTGCTGAAATAAAAATTCCCTTCCGCCCCCCGCCCGGGTCCCGGGCGGGGCGGGGGAGAAGGAGATGAGTAAAGGATGAAATATTTACTGGCGATCGACCAGAGTACCTCCGGCACCAAGGCGCTGCTGTTTGACGGGGCGGCGCAGCTGATCGCCCGCTGCGACCTGCCCCACGAGCAGAAGATCTCGGAAAACGGCTGGGTCGCCCACGACCCGATGGAGATCTGGGAAAATGTCAAAGGCGTCTGCCGGATGGCGGTCGAAAAGGCCGGGATCGACAAAAAGGATATTATCGGGATCGGCATCTCAAACCAGCGGGAGACCGCGCTGGTCTGGGACCGGGAGACCGGCCTGCCGGTCTACGACGCGATCGTCTGGCAGTGCGCCCGCGGGGCGAAAATCTGCGAAGGGCTTGCGGATCACGCCGAAATGGTGCGGGAACGGACCGGGCTGCGGCTTTCCCCCTATTTTTCGGCCGCGAAGATCGCGTGGGTGCTGCAAAACGCGCCGGACCTTGCCGGGAAGAAACTGTGTGCCGGCACGGTCGACGCCTGGCTGGTCTTTAAGATGACCGGGGGCAGGGAGTTCCGCTGCGACTTTTCCAACGCCTCCCGCACCCAGCTGTTCAACATCCGCACCCTCCAGTGGGACCCGGAGATCTGCGCGCTGTTTGGGGTCGACCCGGCGATACTGCCCACCGTCACCGATTCGGATGGGCTGTACGGGTACACCGACCTGGACGGCTACTTTGATGCCCCCATCCCGATCCACGGGGTGCTGGGGGACAGCCACGGGGCGCTGTTCGGGCAGGGCTGCCGGACGCCCGGCATGATCAAGGCTACCTTCGGCACCGGCTCGTCGGTCATGATGAACACCGGCGAGAAGCCGATCTTCTCGGACGCCGGGGTGGTCACCTCGCTCGGCTGGAGCATGGGCGGCAAGGTAAACTATGTCCTCGAGGGGAACATCAACTACACCGGCTCGGTCATCAAGTGGCTGGTGGACGATGTTAAGCTGCTTACCGCCTCCAAAGAGTCGGGGACGCTGGCAATGGCGGCCAACCCGGAAGACACCACCTATTTAGTCCCCGCCTTTTCCGGCCTCGGCGCGCCCTACTGGGACAGCGGGGCGAAGGCCGCGATCGTCGGCATGACCCGCTCCACCGGCAAGGCCGAGATCGTCCGGGCGGCGGAAGAGTGCATCGCCTATCAGATCACCGACCTGGTGCGGCTGATGGGGGAGGCCTCCGGGCTGCCGGTCAAAGAGCTGCGGGTAGACGGCGGGCCGACCAAGGACAGGTTTTTGATGCAGTTCCAGTCGGATATGCTGGATATCCCGGTCGCCGTCCCGAAAAACGAGGAGCTTTCCGGCATCGGCGCGGCGTACGCCGCCGGGTTCGCCCTCGGGCTGTGGGACAGTTCGGTCTATGAAAAGGAGAGCCGCACCCGCTATACGCCGCAGATGGACGCCGGTACCCGCGAAAAGAAGTACGGCGGCTGGAAAGCGGCGGTAGAGAGCGTGCTGACAAAATAAAGGGAAAACCCCCGGATATGCAGAAAAGGAGTGTTTATCATGAAGTTCTTCATTGATACCGCGAATGTGGACGAGATCCGCAGGGCAAACGACATGGGCGTCATCGCCGGCGTCACCACCAACCCCTCGCTGATCGCCAAAGAGGGCCGCGACTATGCGACCGTCCTCAAGGAGATCGCCGAAATCGTCGACGGCCCCATCTCCGGCGAGGTCAAGGCCACCACCGAGGACGCCGAAGGGATGATCCGCGAAGGGCGCGCGATCTACGCCCTCGACCCGAAGCATATGGTCGTCAAGATCCCGATGACTGCCGAGGGCCTCAAGGCGATCAAGGTGCTCTCTTCCGAGGGCATCCCCACCAACTGCACGCTGATCTTCTCGGCCAACCAGGCGCTGCTGGCGGCCCGGGCGGGCGCGACCTATGTCAGCCCCTTCCTCGGCCGGCTGGACGACATCTCCCAGCCCGGCGTCGAGCTGATCGAGACCATTACGGCGATGTTTGCAAACTACCCCGATATCACCACCCAGATCATCTGCGCGTCGGTCCGCAACCCCATCCACATCACCGACTGCGCGCTGGCGGGGGCCGATATTGCGACCGTGCCCTATAAGGTCATCGAGCAGATGCTCCACCACCCGCTGACCGACCAGGGGATCGTCAAGTTCCAGGAAGATTACCGGAAGGTCTTCGGCGACTGATCGGATACATCGTGTCAAAAGCCGGCTGTTTGATCAGCCGGCCCATTCCAATATAAGGAGGCAAACCGTATGAATTACAGCTATCCCGCCACCGCCCCCCGCTGGGGCGTCTTTGAAGTGACGATGCCGGGCAGGACGGAGGGCAACCCCTTCACCGACTACACCATCACCGCCACCTTCACCGGCCCCGAGGGGGATGTGACCGTCGACGGCTTCTACGACGGCGGCGGGGTCTACAAGGCCCGCTTTATGCCCTCGTATGAAGGGGCGTATACCTTCAAAGTAACCGGTACCTTCTCGGATACGGAATATACCGGCTCTTTCACCGCCACCGCCCCTGTGTCCGGCAACCACGGCCCGGTCCGGGTCAACGGCTTCCACTTCGCCTACGAGGACGGCACCCCCTATTTCTCGGTCGGCACGACCGCCTACGTCTGGCCGCTGCAGGGGGAAGAGATGGTGCAGGCGACGCTGGGCGAGCTCGCCAAAGGGTATTTCAACAAGATCCGCTTCTGCGTCTTCCCCAAGCACTATATCTACAACCTCCACGAGCCGACTTCCTATCCCTATGAAGGCACCCCCTGCCCGCCGCCCACCGAGGTCACCTATGAGCGCCCGGAGACGGTCTTCGGCGTCCAGCCGGGCAACGACTGGGATTTCTACCGGTTCAACCCCGCCCACTTCCGGCAGATCGAGCGGTGCATCAAGGCCTGCGGCGACCTGGGGGTCGAAGCCGACCTGATCGTCATGCACCCTTACGACCGCTGGGGGTTCAGCCATATGACGGCCGATCAGGACGACCTCTACTGGAAATATGTGATCGCGCGGTTTGCCGCCTATCACAACGTCTGGTGGAGCCTTGCCAACGAGTATGACCTGCTCCGCGATAAGACGATCGCCGACTGGGAACGGTATGCCGCGATCATCCTGGAAAAAGACCCTTACCGCCATCTGCGCAGCATCCACCACTGCACCACCCCGTACGACTTCAACCGCCCCTGGATCACCCATGTTTCCTATCAGCGGCTGGATATTTACAAGTGCGCCGAGCTGGTCGACCAGTACCGGGTACAGTACCAGAAGCCGGTCGTGCTGGATGAGATCGCCTATGAGGGCAACATCGACGCCGGATGGGGCAACATCACCGGCGAGGAGATGGTCCGCCGGTTCTGGGAATGCTCCCTCCGCGGCGGCTACGCCGGGCATGGCGAGACGATGGACGTCCCGGAAGCGGACGGCAAGCTCTGGTGGAGCCACGGCGGCCCGCTGCGCGGCGAAAGCCCCGCCCGGATCAAGTTCCTGCACCAAATCCTCTGCGAGACGCCCGGCGCCGGCCTGAAATATATGCCGATGAGCTGGGATACCGTCACCGCCGTCCCGGAAGAGACCCGCGGGCAGCCCCGGTATATGATCGAATACTTCGGCTTCAACCGCCCCAACAAGCGGACCTATTACAAGGCCCCCGGGACAAAGTACAAGGTCGAGGTCATCGACACCTGGGATATGACCGTGACCGACGCCGGGGTGCATGAAGGCTCCTTCACCATCCCGCTGCCGTCCAAACAGTATATGGCGGTACGGCTGACGGTCGCCGACTAATTACCGACAGTTCTCCTATGCGTTTCCGCCCGCTTCCGAAAGGGAGCGGGCGGTTTTCATTTGCGGGAATTTGTATGGAAACTTGACAGGAAGAGAATAAATTTGATAAAATAAGAACAAATCAAGGACAGGGAGGGTTCATGGTGCAGTTTCCGGCTTTTGGCCGCCGCCGCGCGCGGTTTCTTGCCGTCTCCTTCCTGCTGGTGCTGGGGGCGGGGCTGCTCGTTTCGGCGGCGGTGCAGATCGCCCGGCGGACGGCGTTTTCCCGGGAAATCCTCGCCCTGCGCTATTCCTTTGGGGAGGAGGCCACCGGCCTGCCGGGGGCGGAACAGTACCGGGAGGGCGTCCCGATGGAAGAGATGGACTTCCCGGCGCTGTGGCTTACGCCGGATGAAAACCGGTGGCATACGGAAAAATATCCGGTTGAGACGTACCCGCTGCTGGACGACCTCACCTATTACCGGATGGAGGATGGGCGGAAGGCGGCGGCGCTGGTCATTCCCCGGGGGACGCAGATGCCCTGCCTGGACGAGGGGCTGACCCGGAATCCGCAGTTCGGGTATGGGTTTTACAGCTATCCGACCGATGAGGCGGGATGGCGGTATGCGGCGCCGTTTCGGATAGCGGGGGAGGAAGACCTTTTTGCCGGTGCGGAGGCGTCTGTCCTTTCACAGGAAGAGCACCCGTTTTACTATGTCCGGCTGGAAGATTTGCAGATGGTGTACGACTCCCGGTGGCAGGCGCTGGAAGCGGCGGGGTACGATTTCCGGGAGGAGATCTATGCCAGGAATGCGGCCGTAAAGCCCGTTTCGCCGATGGAGGTCAAGCGGTTTGACCGGCTCCACCGGGTAGACTTCGCCCTTTCCCGGGCGGGGGTCTATCTGTCGAAAGACCTGACGGCCCGCGGCTGGAGAGGGGAGGATGCCGACCGGATGGGATGGGCGGCTGCCGCGCTGGCGGGAGCTGTCTTCTGCCTGCTGAAAGGGAAGGGGAGGACACGGCTTCTGGCGCTCCTGTTTGCCGGGCTGTCCGCCGGGGCGGCCCTCTCTGCCGGGGCGGGCGCCGCGGCGCGGTGGGCGGAGCACCGGACGCTGGCGGCGGTTTTCTGGGAAAACCTGTATACGGGGGTCAACCGGCTGCCAAGGGGATACAGCGGCCAGTACCGGGAGGGCGTCCCGATGGAAGAAATGGACTTTGCCGCTTTTGACCTGGGGCCGGACGCATTTGCGCCGGTCGGGCGGCCGTCTGCCGTCCATGTGTTTACGCTGTCGGCGGATATCACCTACTACCGGGATCATAATGGGCTGAAGCTGCCGGTCAAGACGATCCCGGCGGGGACGCAGCTGACCATCCGGAGCGGGGATGGGTATACGTTTCCCTATGGATATGGGTTTTCCAGCTATCCGACCTATCAGGCGGGATGGCGGTATGCGGCGCCGTTTGAGCGGGAGACCGCTTTTGCCGCGGAGTTTGCCGAAATCATTGTCCTGACCCAGGCGGAAACCCCGTTTTACTATGTCCGGATAGAAGACCTGGCGTCCGCCTATACCGACTATTGCCGGGCGGCGGAAGAAGGGTGGGCGGAAATCCCGGCAGGGGAGCGGGCGAGGCAGGTATACCGGACGGTCACATATCTGGATCAGGGCCTGCTGGATACCGGCTGTTATCTCTCGGATGATTATCTGATGGCGTCTGTCCTGCCGGACGATATCCGGGCGGTGGTATGGGGGATGGGCTGCCTGCTGGCGGCGCTTGTCCTTTTCGTCTTCGCAGGAAAAAACGCATAGCCAAAAGCCGCCTGCCGATCAAGCAGGCGGCTCAGGCTGCCGAAAAACCAATGAACAAAACGCAAAATTGGCGCTGGCGTGAAAATCACGAAGAAACGGGCGGCGATCAGAAGTTTAGGGTCCAGCCCTTTTTAAAGGGCTGGCAGGAGTGGAGAGGGCAGAGCCCTTTCCCAGGCGCTCA
>CALXKG010000080.1 GCA_944388825.1 uncultured Clostridia bacterium
CCACCGGCGACACCCTCTGCGACCCCAAGCACGAAGTCATCCTCGAGTCGATGGAGTTCCCCGATCCGGTTATCCGCGTCGCGATCGAACCCAAGACCAAGGCCGGCTCCGAAAAGATGGGCATCGCGCTGGCGAAGCTCGCCGAAGAGGACCCCACCTTCAAGACCTACACCGACGAGGAAACCGGCCAGACCATCATCGCCGGTATGGGCGAGCTCCATCTGGAGATCATCGTCGACCGTCTGCTGCGTGAGTTCAAGGTCGAAGCCAACGTCGGCAAGCCGCAGGTTGCCTACCGTGAAACCATCCGCGGCAATGCGGACGTCGACCACAAGTACGCCCGCCAGTCGGGTGGTAAAGGCCAGTACGGCCACGTCAAGATCCGCGTCTCCCCCAACGAGCCCGGCAAGGGTTACGAGTTCATCAACTCGGTCGTCGGCGGCGCGATCCCGAAAGAGTATATCCCGGCGGTTGACGCCGGTATCCAGGGCGCCCTCCAGGCCGGCGTGCTCGCCGGTTACCCGGTTGTCGACATCAAGGTCGAGCTGTACGACGGCTCTTACCACGAGGTCGACTCCTCCGAAATGGCCTTTAAGATCGCCGGTTCCATGGCGGTCAAGGAAGCCCTCCGGAAGGCCAACCCGGTCATTATGGAACCGCTGATGAAGGTTGTCGTCGTTGTGCCGGAACAGTACATGGGCGACGTCATCGGCGACCTCAACTCCCGCCGCGGCCAGATCCAGGGGATGGAAGCCAGAAACGGCGTCGAGGATATCAACGCGCTTGTCCCGCTGGCGGAAATGTTCGGTTACGCGACCGACCTCCGCTCCAAGACCCAGGGCCGCGGCAACTATTCGATGGAGCCCAGCCACTACGTCGAAGTCCCGAAGGGGATCGCGGAGAAGATCGTCGCGGAGAGAAGCAAAAAATAAATTCTGTGAGATGCGAGAAAACTCTTGCATTTTCTGGAAGTTTCTGTTACCATTAAGGTACACAGATTCTTGATCAAACAAGGAGGAATTTCCAATGGCAAAGGCTCATTACGAAAGAACCAAGCCCCATGTCAACATTGGTACCATTGGCCACGTTGACCACGGCAAAACCACTCTGACCGCTGCTATCACCAAGGTCCTCGCGATGAAGGGCCAGGCTCAGTACGAAGCCTATGATATGATCGACAAGGCTCCCGAAGAGAGAGCCCGTGGTATCACAATCAACACCGCGCACGTCGAATACGAGACCGACAAGCGGCACTACGCCCACGTCGACTGCCCCGGCCACGCTGACTATGTTAAGAACATGATCACCGGCGCGGCGCAGATGGACGGCGCGATCCTCGTCGTTTCTTCCGCTGACGGCCCGATGCCCCAGACCCGTGAGCACATCCTGCTCGCCCGTCAGGTCGGCGTTCCCTACATTGTCGTCTTTATGAACAAAGTCGACCAGGTGGACGACGAAGAGCTTCTGGACCTCGTCGAGATGGAAATCCGTGAGCTGCTCTCCGAGTATGACTTCCCGGGCGACGACATCCCGATCATCCGCGGCACCGCTCTTGGCGCGCTGGAGTGCACCTCCAACGACATCAACGACCCCGCCTACAAGTGCATCCTCGACCTGATGGATGCCGTTGACGAGTATATCCCCACTCCCGACCGTATGGCTGACAAGCCCTTCCTGATGCCCGTCGAGGACGTCATGACCATCTCTGGCCGTGGCACCGTCGCGACCGGCCGTGTCGAGAGAGGCACCGTCAAGGTTGGCGACCCCGTCGAGATCGTCGGCCTGAAGGAGGAGAAAGGTTCTTCCACCATCACCGGCCTGGAAATGTTCAGAAAGACCCTGGACTACGCCGAGGCTGGCGACAACGTTGGCGCCCTGCTCCGTGGTATCCAGAGAAACGAGATCGAGAGAGGCCAGGTCATTGCGAAACCCGGCTCTGTCCATCCCCACACCAAGTTCCACTGCCACGTCTACGTCCTGAAGAAGGAAGAAGGCGGCCGGCATAAACCCTTCTTCACCAACTACCGTCCGCAGTTCTACTTCCGTACCACCGACGTTACCGGTATCATCACCCTGGCGGAAGGTACCGAAATGGCGATGCCCGGCGATAACCTCGACTTCGACGTCGAGCTGATCACCCCCATCGCGATGGAAGAAGGCCTCCGCTTCGCGATCCGTGAAGGCGGCAGAACCGTCGGTTCCGGCGTTGTCTCTTCGATCACCGAATAATTTCGAGAATCTGTACGCGGGTGACCGCGTGGAAAATGGGCTGTCCCAAAAGGGACAGCCCATTTTGTCTGTATAAGGGAAATCCCGGGCGGCCATGCGCCCGGGATTATTTGGTTCAGCCTCTGTTTCAATCCCTGTTTCAATCCGGGAAGATTTCGCTGAGCGAGTCCTTATGCCGTCCCCGGAAGCCGGTCACCGGTTCGGCGCAGAGCATCGAGTCCAGCACCGATTCCTCCGCCGCCTCGGCCGCTGCCCGGAAAAACCGGTCGATCTTCCGCTCGTTTATCATCTCCACCGGCAGGATATCCCGCTGGTCGGCGATGGAGACCCGGTTCGCGGTCGAAAAGCCGATGCAGATCTCCCCGCTGCCGTGGCCGATGAAGGATCCCAGCCGGACGAGCCCCACCGGCATCCGCCTGATGACCCGCTTCAGCTGCCGGTCGGAAAGGGGCGCGTCGGTTGCCAGCAGCATGATGCAGGAGCCTTTGTCGGGGGCCGCGCCGCCGTTTTTCCGGATAAAGTCCGCCTCCGGCCTTATCCCGTCCGGCAGCCGCAGGTCGTGCAGCCGCCCGTGGTTGGTCAGCGTCAGCACACCGACCGTATACCGTTTCCCGTCCAGCTCCACCAGCCGGGAGGCCGAGCCGATCCCGCCTTTGAGTGAATGGCAGCACATCCCCCGTCCGGCCCCGACCGCCCCCAGGGGGAAATCGGCCTTTGCGTCGCCGATTGCCGCCAGCAGTTCCTTTTCCCCGCAGGGGCGGGCGGCGATGTCGCTTAAAAACCCGTCGTTGCACTCGCCGACGACCGGGTTGATGGACGTTACCTCCACCCCCTCCGCCCGGCAGCGCCGCAGCATATAGGCGGCAAGGGCGTCGTGGATTTTGCCGACGTTCAGCGTCCCGCAGAGGGCGACCGGCGTCTCCAGCGTCCCCAGCTCGTCGATCTGGACGAGCCCCAGCGTCTTGCCAAACCCGTTGACGACGTGGGAGGCCGCCGGGAGCTTTTCGGTAAAGGGGTTGTCGGGCGGCATGAGGACGGTGACGCCGGTCTGCAAGCCCCCGTCCGCGACCGTGCAGTGGCCGACTTTTATCCCTTCAACGTCGGTGATGCGGTTTAAAGGCCCCGGCGGAAGCTCGCCGGTTATGATCCCCCGTTCCCGCGCGCGCAGATATGACATGGAAACCAGTCCTTTCGGTTTTTCGTTCTTTTTATTATACCGGAAACCGGCTCCTGCCGCAACTGCGCGGTTGCACGCAATTTCCAAAAATAGCCCCTTCAGACCGGCTTTTTTGCCAAACAGGCGAATCTTCCCTTGATTTTTTCACCCATCTACGGTATAATAAAAACAGTAACCGCCGGCCGCCGGCGGGATTAGAAAATGGAGGTTTTTCTCATGCTCGTTTCTGCAAAGGATATGCTGAACAAAGCCCGTGAAGGACATTACGCGGTCGGCCAGTTCAACATCAACAACCTGGAATGGACCAAATCCATCCTGCTCACCGCCCAGGAACTCCAGTCGCCGGTCATCCTCGGCGTTTCGGAAGGCGCCGGCAAGTATATGTGCGGCTATAAGACCGTCGTCGGCATGGTCAACGGGATGATCGAAGAGCTCGGCATCACCGTCCCCGTCGCGCTGCACCTCGACCACGGCTCTTTCGAAGGCGCCAAAAAGTGCATCCTCGCCGGTTTCTCGTCCATCATGTTCGACGGTTCCCACTATCCGATCGAGGACAACATCCGCATGACCACCGAGCTGGTCAACACCTGCAACATCCTCGGCCTCTCCCTCGAGGCTGAAGTCGGCGCGATCGGCGGCGAAGAAGACGGCGTCATCGGCAAGGGCGAGTGCGCCGACCCCAATGAGTGCAAGATGATCGCCGACCTCGGCGTCACCATGCTGGCCGCCGGCATCGGCAACATCCACGGCGTTTACCCCGCCAACTGGGAAGGTCTCTCCTTCGAGACCCTCGCGGCCGTCAAGGAAGCGGTCGGCGATATGCCCCTCGTCCTTCACGGCGGCACCGGCATCCCGGACGACCAGGTCAAGAAAGCCATCTCCCTCGGCGTCGCGAAGATCAACGTCAACACCGAGTGCCAGCTCGTCTTCGCCGAAGCGACCCGCAAGTACATCGAAGCCGGTAAGGACCAGCAGGGCAAGGGCTTTGACCCCCGCAAGCTGCTCGCCCCCGGCGCGGAAGCGATCAAGGCGAAAGTCAAAGAGAAGATGGAACTCTTCGGCTCTGTCGGCAAAGCCTGATTTTACTGCATAACCCCCAAAAAGGCTCCTTCCCACCGAAGGGGCCTTTTTACAATTCAATACCTTTTCAAAGGAGAACCGCCATGTTTCAAAATAAACCTCTGATCGCCCTCAGCTGTACCTCCAACCACGACCCCCTGCCGTCCCGGATCATCTCCAACCCGATGGCCTATTCCAACGCCATCGCGGCGGGCGGCGGCATCCCGGTCTACGCCCCCGAGTGCCTGCCGACCGATTACGCCGAAATGTGCGACGGGCTTCTGCTCACCGGCGGGATGGACATCGACCCCACCTGGTTCGGGGAAGAGGTCTTAAATAAATCGGTCGAACTGGACGCCCTCCGCGACCCTTACGAGTTTGAGCTCTGCAAGGCGTTCCTCGCCCGCAAAAAGCCGATTTTAGCCATCTGCCGCGGGTTCCAGCTGGTCAACATTGCCCTGGGCGGCGACCTGTACCAGGATCTGTTGGCCCAGATGGGCTATGTCCACCAGAACGAGGGGATCCGCCATCCCCTGTATACCGAAGAAGGCTCGGTCCTGCACCGGCTGTTCGGCCCCGTCTTCCGGGTCAACTCCACCCACCACCAGGCGGTGCGCAAGCTGGGGCGGGGGCTTAAGGTGACCGGCCGGTCGGTCGAGGGGATCATCGAGAGCTTTGAATCGGAAAACCCCGAACAGCTGATCTGGGGCACCCAGTTCCACCCCGAGCGGCTGACCGGCGTCCAGTGGGACGACCGCACCCCCGACTTTGCCCCCTATTTCGCCGCTTTTGTGGATAAGGTGAAGGAATGGGCCGCCCGGAAGTAACATACAGCAAAGAATGGCATGATTTGGTAAAATAGGCAATGGACGTTCCGACTCATTTATGGTATAATTTTACCAGAAATTTCTTTTTCTGATGAAAAAATACGGAAAGAAGGGAATAACTTGCTTTGTTCTGAACAGGTTTACCAGCAGGTTTTGCAGATGCGGGGGAACCGCCCCCGCGATGCCAAAAAGCCGGCGGGCGCCGAAAGCTACATCCCCACCCGGGCCGGGAAGGCGCGGGTGCTGATCTACACGCCCGACCTCGGGATCCCGGCGCCGGTCTTTTTTAACGTCCACGGCGGCGGGTTTGTCGCCGGGATGCCGGAGGGGGACGACTTTTTCTGCGACTATGTCTGCCGGCAGCTGGGGATTAAGGTCGTGAATATCGAGTACCGCCTTGCCCCGGAATATACCTGCCCCAGCGATAAGGAGGATGTCTACGACGTCATCAAGTACGTCCACGACCACGCGGACGAGTACGGCATCGACCCGGAGCGGATGGCGGTCGGCGGGCATTCGGCCGGGGCGAATATCTCGGCGGTCGTCGCCAAGTGGGCGGTGCAGAAGAGGGAGTTCTCCCTCCGCTGCCAGATCCTCGACTACCCGCCGATGGACGTCCAGACCAACCCCTACCAGAAGTTCTTTACCGAAGGGGCGATCCCGCCCTTTGTCGCCGACATCTTCAACGACTGCTATGTCGAGCACGCAAAGGCCGGCGACCCCGACTGTTCGCCCATCTACACCCCCTCGGAAGACCTGAAGGGCCAGTGCCCGGCGGTCGTCATCACCTGTGAGATCGACTCGCTGCGGGACGAGGGGGAGGAATACGCCCTCAAGCTGATGAAGGCCGGCGTCGAAGTGACCGCCAGGCGGTTTATCGGCGTCCCCCACGGCTTTTCGATGGATCCCGGCGCCCCCCAGGCGATGGACGCGATGCAGATGATGGCCGACGGGCTGCGGAAATACCTGCTGGGCTAAGCGTTCCGGCGGTTACAAAGGCAGGCACAGTAGCTTTTAGAGGGGTACAACCCCCAGTCTCTCTCTCTGAGGGAGGTGGCGCGGATGCGCCGGAAGGAGTGGCGTTATAAGCGAAGCGGATAACGCTTAAAAATCTATTGGGTATCGCGTCATTTCATTCGCGATACCACTCCTTCAGTCCGCTTCGCGGCCAGCTCCCTCGGAGAGGGAGCCTGTTTAGAGCGTGCTTACCCGTTAAGTTGTTTGTCAACCAATCTCACATAGAAAGGACCAGACAATATGCGCTACGAAAAACTGTTTACCCCCTTTTCGATCGGCAATGTCACCCTGAAAAACCGGTTCGCGATGGCGCCGATGGGCCCCCTTGGCCTCGGCGACGCCGACGGCGGGTTTAACCAGCGGGGCATCGACTACTACACCGAGCGGGCCAAAGGCGGCACCGGCCTCATTATCACCGGCGTCACCTTCGTCGACAATGAGGTGGAGGAACACGGGATGCCCAACTGTCCTTCCCCCACCTGGAACTCGGTCCACTTTACCCGCACCGCCCGGGAAATGACCGAACGGATCCACGCCTACGGCTCCAAGATCTTCCTCCAGATGTCCGCCGGCTTCGGTCGGGTCACGATCCCCACCAACCTGGGCGAATATCCCCCGGTCGCCCCGTCGGCGATCCCCCACCGCTGGCTGGATAAGACCTGCCGGCCGCTGACCGTCGACGAGATCCACAAGATCGTCAAATCCTTCGGCCTCGGCGCCTACAACGCCAAACGGGCCGGCTTCGACGGGGTGCAGATCCACGCCGTCCACGAAGGGTACCTGCTCGACCAGTTTGCCATCTCCATCTTCAACCAGCGGACCGACGAGTACGGCGGCAGCCTCGAAAACCGGCTGCGCTTCGCCAAAGAGGTGGTGGAGGAGATCAAAGCCCGCTGCGGGCAGGACTTTGTCGTCACCCTCCGCTACAGCCCCAAGAGCATGATGAAGGACTGGCGGGTCGGCGCGCTGCCGGGTGAGGACTTTGTCGAAAAGGGCCGCGACCTGGAAGAAGGGGTCGAGGCGGCGAAGCTGCTGGTGCAGTACGGCTATGACGCGCTGGACGTCGACGTCGGCTGCTACGACGCCTGGTGGTGGAACCATCCCCCGATGTACCAGGAAAAGGGCCTTTACCGCTCCTTCGCCCACCTCATTAAGAGCGTCGTCGACGTGCCGGTCATCATGGCCGGCCGGATGGACAACCCCGACATGGCGCTGAAATCTCTGGAAGACGGCGACTGTGACATCATTTCCCTCGGCCGCCCGCTGCTGGCCGACCCCGACTACTGCCGGAAGCTCCGCTGCGGCAAGCTGGACGAGATCCGCCCCTGCATCTCCTGCCAGGAAGGCTGCATGGGCCGTATTCAGAACTACTCGATGCTCAACTGTGCCGTCAACCCCCAGGCCTGCAAGGAAGGCCCGAACGCCTACCGCCCGGTCTTAAAGCCCCGCAAGGTCATGGTCGTCGGCGGCGGCGTCGCCGGCTGCGAAGCGGCGCGGGTGCTGGCCATCCGCGGCCACAAGCCGGTGCTGTTTGAAAAGACGGATAAGATCGGCGGCAACCTGATCCCCGGCGGCGCGCCCTCCTTCAAGGAAGACGATATCGCGCTGGCGAACTGGTACGCAAGGCAGATGGAACTGCTGGGCGTCGAAGTCCATATGAACACCGAAGTGACCAGGGAAATGGCGCTCTCGGGCGGCTATGACACCGTCATCATCGCCACCGGCTCGACCCCGAAGGTCTTTAAGCTGGGCGACGACGACAAGGTCTACACCGCGGCCGACGTCCTCACCGGCGTCAAAGACCCCGGCAGCCAGACGGTTATCGTCGGCGGCGGCCTGGTCGGGCTGGAACTGGCCCTCGACCTCGCCGAAAAGGGCAAGGACGTCACCGTCGTCGAGGCGATGGACAAGCTCCTCGCGGTCAACGGCCCGATCTGCTCGGCCAACAAGGAGATGCTGCTGGAACTGATCCCGTTTAAGGGGGTCAAGACCGTTTGCGGCGCGAAGGTCACCGGCTACAAGGACGGCAAGCTCACCTACGAAAAGGGCGGCGAAACCGTTTTCCTGCCGGCGGACAGCGTCATCCTCGCGGTCGGCTACCGGGAGGAGAAGAGCCTCTATGAACAGCTTCAGTTCGAGGTTCCGGATATCTACCTGCTGGGCGACGCGAAGAACGTCTCCAACATCATGTACGCGATCTGGGATGCGTTTGAAGTGGCAAACCACCTGGACTAACCCGACAGTATAAGCAGGACGCCGCCCGGTACATCGTTGCCGGGCGGCGTTTTGCGGAAGGGAGGCATATGGGAGACGTTACGACGGTCGGGGAAGCGTTCCATGCGGTCATAAAGGGGGAGATTGCGCGCAGCCGGGAGATCCTCCGGCAAGGGTACCCATTCGCCCCTTGCAGGCCGGATAAGCGCCGGTATACCGTCGAAGAGAAGGTGCAGGTCTTTGTCCGCGACGGGTTTATCGACCGCTACACAGGCGATAAGCTGGTAAACCCCGGCGTCCTCAAAGTCCTTTCGTTTTACTGCCCGGACGAGTTTCCCTACCATCCGCACGGGAAGATGGCCGAAAGCCATTTGGCATACTGGGAGCTGTTCCCGACCATCGACCATGTCGCCCCGCTGGCAAGGGGCGGGAAGGACGTCCCCGAAAACCGGGTGACGACCTCCATGCTGCACAACCAGGTGAAAAACAACTGGACGCTGGCGCAGCTAAACTGGGAGCTGCATCCTCCCGGCAAATATGGGGACTGGGACGGGCTGACCGGGGCGTTTATCGCGTTTGCCGCGGGGAATACGGAACTGCTGCAGGACCGCTACATCTCTTTGTGGTATAAAGCCAGCCGGAAAGCGCTGCAAGAAAGGGCTTTACTTTGAAAAGCGGAATGCCTCCCGGCAGATCGAACCGGGAGGCATTCCATATATAGGAGAAATTTAGAAAGGGGAAAGCGTCAGTTGTGGCAGCCGTGCTCACCGCAGCCGCCTTCATGGTGGCCGCACCCGCCGCCTTCATGGTGGCCGCAGTCTCCGCCGTGGTGGTGGCCTTCGCCGTGGTGGTCGCAGACAAAATCGGGGTTAAAGGAGAGCCCGCCGGAGATCAGCGCCTCGACCGCCTGGTCGGCGTCCCCGACGACGCCGGGGTAAAGGGTGATGCCCGCCTGGGAAAGGGCGGTGCGGGCGCCGCCGCCGATGCCGCCGCAGATCAGCGTATCCGCGCCGTGGGTTTTGAGGAACCCGGCCAGCGCCCCGTGGCCGCTGCCGCCGGCGCTGATGACCGCGGAGGAGAGGATTTTCCCGCCCTCGACCTCGTAGAATTTAAACTGGGGGCAATGGCCGAAGTGCTGGAAGACCTGGCCGTTATCGTCATAGGTAACCGCAATTTTCATATGGGTATCGTTCCTTTCTGTATGGGAGGGGGCAGGGGAGAACTCGTAATCGCCGCCGGAGATGGACAGCGGCAGGCCGCCGGTCAGGCACTGGGCGATCTTCCGCCTGGCGTCGCCATAGATCGCCTGGACGGTCGCCCGGGCGACCCCCATCCGGGCGGCCGCTTCCGCCTGGGAGAGGCCCAGCAGGTCGATGAGCCGGATCGTCTCATATTCGTCAAGGGTCATCACAATGCCCGGCCGCGCGTCCGGACAGCCGTAGGGGCCAAACCGGCAGCAGCCGGGGGGCGCCGATACCCGCCTTCTTTTGCAGGGACGGGGCATCCCGCACACCTCCTTTTATTTGTTGGCATTTGCCATTAACTAGAGTATAGCATGGTAATTGGCATATGTCAAGTATCTTCCGGCAAAAAGTTTCAATCCCCCTCCGTCTCCCGGATCGCTTCCAGCAGCGGGCTAAGCGCCTGGAAGTCGACAAAGTCCACCTTTTTCCCAAAGGTCTCGATCATCGCCCGGACTTCGGCGTCCTGCTTTTCCGGCGGCAGGTTTTTCGCCTTGTGGTAAAGGAGGGTCATCATCGTCCGGTGCTTGAACGAGAGCTTCTGGTAATCGATGCCGCCCCGCAGGTGGAAAAACCGGACCCGCCCGGCTGCCGCCGCCGGAAGCTGGCGGCGGGCCGCTTTGCGGATGTTGGCGATGTTGCGCGGGTCGGTCACATCCGCCAGCCCGACGGTCGCGATGAGCAGTTCCGCCTGCCCGCCCACTTCCCGGGCGGCCTCCTTCAGCCCCAGCACGCCCCCGGCGTACAGCCCGCCGAACAGGATGACCCGCCTGTATCCGGACAGGTCCGGCCGTTCCCGGTAGCCGACAGCCGGGAAGCCGGTCATCTCTGCAAATTTTTCCGCGTACCGCCTGGCTGTGCCGTATTGGCTTCCATATACGATGATGCTGTCCATTTCGCCCGCCCCTTTTGTCAAAAAGTATTTTCCCCATTATTATACACCGGCCGGGCGGCGGCGGGAATAGACGGTTTGTAAACTTGCGGGCGGTCTTTCCCCAAACCGGGATTTATGGTATAATAGGAAGAAGAGAAAAAGGGGGAAAGGGATTGGGGATCTTTTGGTTTTTGATGGGGGCGGGCGTCCTTTTATACTGCGTTGCCGTCCGGCTGCGGGCCGGGCGGATGGCGTTTATGCGGCTTGTGGCGGCGGGCGGCGGCCTGGCCCTGCTGGCCGGTATCTGGCGGATTTTGTCCCCCGCGGGGATGCTGCCGCGCATCCTCAGCGGGCTGGGGCTTGCCGCTTTATTTGCCCTGCTGATGCTGGAGGCGGCGAACCTTTTGCGGATCCGCGCCCTCCCGCAGACAGACGCCGCCCCGGACTGTACCGTCGTCCTCGGCTGCGGTCTGCGCGGCGGCGAGGCGGTCAGCCGGACGATGGAGGAGCGGCTGCAAGCGGCGTACGCGGCCTGGGGAGGGGAGACGCTCGTCCTCTCCGGCGGGCAGTCGGCGCGGGAAAAATACCCGGAAGCGAAAGTGATGGCCCGCTGGCTTGCCGGCAGGGGCGTCCCGGCGGACCGGCTGGTGCTGGAAAGCCGTTCCCGCAATACGGTGCAGAACCTCCGTTTTTCGGCGGAGCTGCTGGCGCGGGAAGGGAAGCCGGTGTCTAAGTCTAGGGTGCGGATCGTCACCAACGATTTCCACGCCCCGCGGGCCTTGTCGATCGCCCGGTCGCTGGGGTACCGGGAAGTTTACGTCCTCCCGGCGCGGGCGGGCGGCATCGCGGCGCCGCTCTACCATATGCGGGAGTGCGGCTCCCAGCTGGTCTGGTGGGCACGGAAGCGGAAGATGGAAAGGAAGGGAAGGGCATGAAGGAAGCAAAACGGCTGCCGAGCTTTGTGGCGGTGCCGTCGGATATCATCGACAAGCACCTCAAAACCGCCAGCGGCATCTATTTGAAAGTCATCCTCTATGTCCTGCGGCAGAACGCCGTCGACATCGCCGCGGCGTCCGAAGCCCTCGGCATCCCGGAAAGCGACGTCGAGGAGGCGCTCCACTACTGGTCGGGGGCGGGTTTTATTCCGGAGGAGGCGGTCGCGGCGGCCGCCGCCCGCAAAAAAGCGCCCGCGCCGCAGCCGCCGGAGCCGACCCCCGAGTCGATGTCCGCCGCCGATTTTGAGCGGTATGCCGGCCGGGAGGAAGTGAAATTCCTGCTGACGACCGCCGAGAAGCTGCTGGGCCGCCCCCTTTCGTCGACCGAGCAGAAGGGGTATGTCTTTTTCCTCGAGGAGTACGGGCTGCCGGCCGACGTCATTGTGATGGCGATCGACTTCTGCTGTATGCACGACCGGGGCAACTACCGCTATATCTCCAAAATGCTGGCCGGCTGGCAGGAGCAGGGGATCAACACCCACCCGCTGGCGGAAGAATATATCCGCGTCCAATCGGCGCGGCTGGGCCGGGAGGCGGAGGTGGTCGAGGCGTTCGGGCTGGAAAAGCGGGGGCTGACGACCGCCAACCGCAAGCAGATCGCCCATTGGTACCAGGACCTCGGCTTCGGCATCGAGATGATCCGGCTGGCCTACGAGCGGACGGTTGACCAGATCGGGCAGGTCAGCTTCCCCTATATCAACAAGATCCTCGAGAACTGGCACGCCCTGGGGCTGAAGACGCCGGAGGAGGTGCGGACGGGGGATATCCCGAAAAAGGCGCGGGAAGCCAAAAACGGTTTCGGCGGTCCGAGTTTCGACCTGGACGCCTTTGCCCGGCAGGGGTTTGACCTGCCGGAGATTAGAGAAAAGAAGTAAACGGGAGGTGAGGATATGCGCACCGATTTGTTTCAGGAAGCCAGGCGCCGGATCGGCAAACGCCGGATGGACCAGCAGCTGGCCCTTTCCGCCAGGCTGGACGAGATCAAAGAGAAGATCCCCGAAGTGATCGAGGTGCGGCGAAAGCTGGCGATGACCTCGGTGGAAGTGAGCAAGCTGATCTTACAGAAAAATACCGACATCAAGGCCGGGATGGAAAAGCTGGAAAATGTAAACCTCGCATTGCAGGCGCGGGAAAAACAGCTGCTGGCCCAGGGCGGCTACCCCGCCGACTATCTGGAGCTGCGGTACACCTGCCCGCTTTGCAAGGACACCGGCTTTGTGGACGGGCGGCGGTGCAGATGCCTGCTGGAAGAGATGCAGCGGCTGGAGGTAGAGGAATTAAACCGTTCTTCCCCGCTGCAAAAGAGCCGGTTTGAAGATTTTGACCTCAGTTTCTACCCGGACGAGACCGACCCCACCACCCGGCAGAACTACCGGGCCTGGATGGGACGGGTCTTCCGCTACTGCCAGCAGTATGCCGCGGATTTCCGGCCCGACAGCCCCGGCATCTTCATGTACGGGACGACGGGGCTGGGAAAGACCCACCTTTCGCTCTCCATCGCCGGGGAAGCTGCCAGGAAAGGCTATTCGGTCGCCTATGGGACGGCGCAGGATCTGCTGCGGCAGATCGAAAATGAGCATTTCGGCCGGACAGAGAACGCCGGGACGCTGGATACCCTCCTTTCGGCCGACCTGCTGGTTCTGGACGACCTGGGTGCGGAGTTTACGACCCCCTTTACCCTTTCGGTCATTTATAATATCTTAAATAACCGGGTCGCGGCGGGAAAGCCGACGATCATTTCCAGCAACCTGTCGGCGAAGGAACTGTACGACAAATACTCCGAGCGGATCGTCTCCCGGCTGTATACCCAGTTTGTCCAGATGCGGTTTATTGGGAAGGATGTCCGGCAGCTGAAGCAGCAGCGGGCGATGGAAAAGCGGACATGACAAAAGCCCCCGTCTTTTGCAGACAGGGGCTTTGCCGCGCCTTACCCGAGCGCGTCCCGCAGGGTATCGAGGAAGCTCTCCTCCCCGACGGTGTTCAGCTTGAAGAACATCGCCTGGCTGCCGCCGGCGGTACAGGCGACGACTTTGGTGGAACCGCCGTCTGAGGCCATCGTCACGCTCATGCTGACCCGGTTGCCGCCGAAAGCGGAGTACCGCTCATAGACCCGCACCGCCACCCGGGCGTTCCCGACCGAAAAGTCGCTGCTCTCTTCCAGCGACGCGGTCATGCTGCCGCCCAGCACCGCGTCTTCGACCCTGCGGACCGTCTCCCGCAGCGATAGGGGGACCGTTTTCTCAAACTTTGCCATCGTTTACCCCTCCAGTGTTTTCTGGATATACGCCTTCATCCGCTCGAAGGTGACGACGCTCAAATCGTGCTCCATCTTGCAGGCGTCCTGGGCGGCGACCTCTTCCGGCACGCCGATCTTGATCAGCCATTTGCGGATCAGCTCGTGCCGCTCGTAGATGCGGGAGGCGATCTCCATCCCCGCGCCGGTCAGGGTGATATACCCGTCCTTGTCGACCAGTATATAGCCGTTTTCCCGCAAAAGCGAGACCGCCCGGCTGATGCTGGGCTTGGAATAGTTCATATGGAGGGCGATGTCGATCGAGCGCACCGCCCCTTTCTGGTTTTTCAGGATCAAAATTGCCTCGAGGTAATCTTCGGCCGACTGATGGATCTGCATGGTCTCCCGCCTTTCTAACATCTGGGGAAATGGCGCGGCCGCGTTACCGGTGGAATTCTGCGCCGCTATTTGTATTATTTTACCACAATCCGCGTAAAATAACAACGGGTAATGTGTAAACAACCTTTTTTTGGCCGTCCGGCTTTCGTTCACAAAAAAGACTTGCAAAAAATGGCCGGATATCCTATAATTAGATAGGGATTAGCCGGGAGTTCCCTTTTCCGGCAGCTTCCCCCTTTGAAAAATCAATTTACAGGATTATTCCTTTATATTTTTGCCGGGGCCGGGGTGCTTCCGCCTTCCGGCAAACGGGAAAGGATGAAAAAACAATGCTTGAAGTCAAAAACGTCACCTTCGAGGTCGCCCAGAACGACGGGACGGCCGAGATCATCAAAGACCTGTCCTTCCGGGTCCCCGACGGGCGGCTGGTGGTCATCACCGGCCCCAACGGCGGCGGTAAATCGACGCTGGCAAAGCTGATCATGGGGCTGGAGAAGGTTTCGTCCGGCCAGATCCTCTGGGACGGCACCGACCTGGTCCCCCTTTCGGTCACCGAGCGGGCGAAGCTGGGCATCGGCTACGCCTTCCAGCAGCCGCCCCGCTTTAAGGGGATGAAGGTCTCGCGGCTTTTGGAACTGGCAAGCGGCTCCTCCCTCTCGGAGGAAACCTGCTGCGCCTACCTCTCGCGGGTCGGGCTGTGCGCCCGGGAATATGTCTCCCGCGAGATCGACGCGACCCTGTCCGGCGGGGAACTGAAACGGATCGAGATCGCGACGCTGCTGGCCCGCAAGCCGAAGCTGGCGATCTTTGACGAGCCGGAGGCGGGGATCGACCTGTGGAGCTTTGCGATGCTGGTCGACACCTTCGACAAGCTCCGCAAAGAGGGGGACCAGACGGTCATCATCATCTCCCATCAGGAGCGGATTTTACAGCTGGCGGACGACATCATGGTCCTGCAGGACGGCGGCATCCGGGCGTTCGGGCCGAAGGAAGAGGTCTTCCCGACGCTCGGCAGCATCAATATGTCGACCTATTCCTGCTTGCAGTAAGGGGGTATCCACATGGCATTACAATCGATTCTGGATTCGATGCTGGAGACGATCGCCGGCATCACCGGCAAGGTCGAAGGGGCCTACAACCTGCGGGAGAATGGGCAGGGGGTCGAGCGGTACTCGACCGAGAACGTCAAGATCGTCCCCAAGTCCGATAAGCCGGGCATCGACATCTATGTCCGCCCCGGTACCAAAGGCGAACAGGTGCATATCCCGGTCGTGCTGACCCAGTCGGGGCTGAATGACCTTGTTTACAACGACTTCTTTATCGGCGAAGGGGCGGACGTTACGATCGTCGCCGGCTGCGGCATCCACAACGACGGCTGCGACGCGACCGAGCACGACGGCATCCACTCCTTCAAGATCGGCAAGAACGCCCACATCCGCTATGTCGAAAAGCATTACGGCGAAGGGGAGGGGACCGGCGAGCGGATCTTAAATCCGACCACCATCGTCGACATGGACGAAGGGTCCTCCTGCGAGATGGAGATGGTCCAGATCGCAGGCGTCTCCTCCACCATCCGCAAGACCGAGGCCAACCTCGGGGCGGACGCGAAGCTGCTGATTACCGAGCGGCTGATGACCCACGGCGACCAGAAGGCCGACTCCGACGTCGTCATCCACCTAAACGGCGCCGGTTCTTCCGCCCAGGTCATCTCCCGGTCGGTCGCGAAGGACCGCTCCAGCCAGGTCTTCCACCCGATCGCCCAGGGCAACGCCCTCTGCCACGCCCATATCCAGTGCGACACCATCCTGATGGACGCGGCCCACGTCCAGTCGATCCCCGAGATCGAGGCCAACCACCCCGACGCCGCGATCATCCACGAGGCGGCGATCGGCCGGATCAACAACGAGCAGATGCTTAAGCTCGAGACCCTCGGACTGACCGAGCAGGAGGCGGAGAAGATCATCATCGACGCGTTTTTGGAGTAATTGCTTGGAATGTTTATTATAAACAACTTATCGGATTCGCACTACGTCAAAGGCTCCCTCCCCGAGGGAGCTGTCATCGAAGATGACTGAAGGAGTAAGGTTATTCAGCAAAGCTGAATAACCAAACAAGTCAAACTTTTAAAAGAAA
>CALXKG010000081.1 GCA_944388825.1 uncultured Clostridia bacterium
ATGGACTTTTCCGTTTGTCATTTTGGTTTACGCTTTTTGTCTTTTTTCTTCCAGCTTACTTTCTTTTTTGTTCCTGGCATAATCTTCATTTGATCGTCCTGCCGTTTCGGTTTATGCTGCATCTGCCCGGATTATCTACCGTCAGGATGGGCGTTAAACGAGGGTAAGCGGATTTTTCATTTGAATTTTATGTTTGGTTCAAATTGGATTTTGGCTTACACGTTTGATCTTCTTCATTCTGTATCTTTATTTTCCGCTGATCAGTGAAGGTTTCCCTTTTTGGCCTTCGGTTTTCTGTTACAGTTTCAGGAAAATCTTTTTTGTGTTTTCAGAAGAAATCTTTTGTTTTTTTCACACAAACCTTTTAGGGTCTATCCTGAAAAAGGTACTCCTCTCTCTATTATCACCTGTTATATGGTTTGTGGGAAGTTTACCGAATCATGGGCGTATTCCTCTTGTCTGTGGGTTTATGCCGATTGTTTTTGCTTCATACAGGGTTTAAATCCTTTTTGGAAGGATATTGGCTTTTAAGAGCTTTCCTGTATGGAAAGTTATCCAATCATTGGACTGATCCTCATTTTGAAGGGGTTTATGCTTCTGGTTCCGGTTTTTCCATCTTACTTTCTGCTTATCTGATGGGATAAGCTACTTCAGATGGGGTTTTGATTCAGATCATTGGCGTAATCCTCATGGCATCGGGTTTTCAGGTTTTGCCTGTCGAGAAGGATTTCATTCAGCCCATCGGAGTTTCCCTTTCCGTTTTTGTCCATCCTTTTGGGAGATGATCTTCAGCCGGGGTAAGGCTTTCAAGCGTTTCCCTTTTGTGGATGAATTTCCGCGTTCTGGTTACCATTCGACTTCTGATTGACATCTTGCCCTTTTTCCCTTTTGATAAACCTGATTTCTTACACCGAAACCCGTTTATTTTGGGGTTTGACCTTTGTCAGTCCATTGGATTGATCCTCCTGCTGCGTTCGCCTGGAAGGCTTACGGGCTTTCCCTGCGGCAGTTTTTGAACCATTTTGAATAAAGGTTTTGGCGATGCAGGATTCAGCTGTACATCGGATTGTCCCTTTCTCCGGTCAAGCCCTCATTCTTTAGAGGCGCTTTCCCTTCCTCTGGTTGATGTTCTTTCGATATCCTTTCCGCTGTTTTTCGGACAGTGGAGAGAATCAGCTTTGCCTTTTGGGTTTCTTTTGATGTTCTCTAGTCGGATTCGTTTGCCTCGATCGGACATCTATATTCAATTGTATGGGGTTTGTTTCCAACTTGTCGTTTGGAAATCCCGGAAGTTTTTCTTCATGTCAAACGGCAGGATTTTTATTTTTCTTTTCCATTTAATTGGATCATGGCCATTTGGTCTTTATCTTTTTTAAATGAATAAGAGGATTTTATCCTTTACTCGCTTACGATAACCCGGAATCTGTTTCCAACGACAAAGTTGGAATGAAAGTGGACGGGTTCTACTGCCATTGGACTCAGCTCCTTTTGTCATTTATTTGGCATACTTTCAATGCCTGCTACAGTGTCCTTTTTCCTCAGCTAGACACATCGAGATGGGAGTCTGTTTTGAAGGTTTCCACTGTATGCGGTCCTCGTAAGGGACTTTTGGGAGAAGCACTTTTCTTTGGTGCTTTTCTTTTTTATCCCTTCCTTTTTGCATCTTAAGTATAGCACACCGGGCAAGGCTTGTCAACACTTTTTTTCAAGATTTTTCGAGATTTTTGTGATTTGGTCACAAAGGTTATGGACTTGTCTTTTTCTGCCCCTTCAGTTGGGCATCGTTTACAAAATCTACTTGATTTCTCCCCCTCAATCGCCTACAATGGAAGCAGAAATCCGCAGGAATACACGGAAAGGAATGGGTGCCATGATCGAATACTATCATGAACTGGAAGAGCCGGAGCTGCTGACGCTCCAGGACGAGGACGGGGTGGAGAGCGTCGTCGAGCTGCTGGCGCAGATGGACGTGGACGGCAAAAGCTATGTCGCCGCTACCCCCCACATGGACGACCCGGCCGAAGCGCTGGGGGCGGACGCCGAGCTGATCGTGCTGGTCAGCGAGGAGGAGGACGGGGAGGAATACCTCGCTTCCATCGACAACGACGAGGAGTACGAACGGATCGGCAACATCTTCCTTGAAAAGCTGATGGGCTACTACGAGGAGGACGAAGACGAAACGGAAGACGGGGAAGACGGCGAGTAAGCCCCGGACGATAAAAGGCCGCTGCCTGTTTCCAGGCAGCGGCCTTTTAGACTGTCGAAAAACAAGTTTTTCGACAGAATAACATCCGGGCTGCATGCACTCCCTACGGTCGCACACTTGCCCGGATCAAGGTATTTTTTCCGCCGTACATGCCGCCGGAAAAAATGTGATTAAATTTTTAGAGCGCGTTGGAAAGTCGGTTTTCTTTTTCAACAGGACTTTTTCGACAAGCTGAAGCCTCCGGGAAGACACTCCCCGGAGGCTTCTGTTATGCCGGCAGATCCGTTTTTGACCGCTTTCAAACCTGAAACCGCATCACGCTGACCGACCCCGCCGGCAGCGTGACCGCAAACTTCCCTTCGCCCGCCTTTTCCGGCAGGTTCTGATGGGGCACGACCCGGAACGGTTCGTCGAAGGTGTTGCAGTCGGTCGGTTTCTCGGCCGACAACGTCTCGCCCGAGAGGACATCCGCCTCCCGTCCGAGGTGGATCTCCGCCCGGCAGGGGACGGAATAGCTGGTGCAGACGAGGTTTACCGTGACCACCCCGTCCTTTTCGGACGCCAGCGCCATCACGGCCGGCAGCCCGCCCGTTTCCGGCGCGCTGGCCGAAATCTCGACCAGTTTCCCGCCCCGGTGGGGCTTATACATCCGGTAGACGTAGTAATGGGGCGTCAGCACCGTCCTGTCCCCTTCGGTCAGGAAGAGGGAATTGAGGACGTTGACCGTCTGGGCGCAGCAGGCGGCCGACAGCTTGTCCGCGTTGCGGTGGAAGACGTCCAGCGTCAGGGCGGAGGTGACCGCGTCCCGCATCGCGCACTGCTGCCAGAGGGCGGGGCGGGCGGCAAAAGCCGGCTGGTGCCAGTTGCCCCACTCGCCGATGATCAGCCGGCAGGCGGGCTTCTGCGCCGGGAACAGGTCCCCTTCCGGCGCGGGGAAGCGGGCAAGCCCTTCCTCGATCAGGGCATACTGTTCCCGAATAACCGTCTCGATCTCCAGCGCCCCCTTTAAGACCCGGTACCAGCCAGCCTCGTCAAACCGGTCTTCCGTGTCCGCTTCCGGCCCGACGTTCCAGTTGTAGAAATGGAGGTCTAGGGCGTCCAGCTTCGGCTGGCGGTAGCGGGCGAGGGCGGCGAACAGGTCGCGGGTCCAGTTCACCCGTTCCTTCGGCTTGTTGCCGTCGGGGCCGGAGAGGATGAAATACTGGGGGAGGGGGGAGCCGTCCGGCGTTTTAAACCGCGGCATGGCCGACGTAAACCGCCGGTAGAGGGAAACATAGTCCTCCGGCGTCATATTCCCGCCGCCGGCCCAGACTTCGTTGCCGATCCCCCAGAGTTTGACGCCATAAGGGGCTTCCGACCCGTTTTTTCTGCGCAGGGCGGAGAGGGCGGTCGGTTCCGCCCGGTTTACATACTCCGCCCACTCGGCCGCCTCCCGCACCGTGCCGGACATCAGGTTGATGTTCAGCCAGGGCTCCGCCCCGGTCAGCGCACAGAGCCGCATAAACTCGTCCGTCCCGAAGGTATTGTCCTCCGGGCGATCGGTGCCGAAGTTGCCGTTGAAGGTGACCGGCCGGTCTTTGCCGATCCCGTCCCGCCAGTGGTAGGTGTCGGCAAAGCAGCCGCCCGGCCAGCGGATGACCGGCGGGCGCAGGGCGGCGAGCGGTTCCAGGACATCTTTCCGGAAGCCCTCGATATTGGGGATGGCGCTCTCTTTCCCGACCCAGAGCCCGCCGGTGATGCAGCTCCCCAGGTGTTCGATGAACTGGCTGTGGAGGGCAGGGGGGATGACGGTTTGTGTGGTGTTTCCAATGTGTACGGACACAGTCTGCATAAAAAATAACTCCTTTCGCCGGTTTAACGGGACGGCTGTTTTATCTTCAGTATACACAAACCGGACGGCCCTGTCCAGCCCAGGTTTGAAAACAAGGCCGCGGCAGACTGCCGCGGCCTTCGCATAGGGGATTTACTTGACCGCCCCGAGGGAGATGCCCTTGGAGTAGTACTTCTGTAAGAAGGGGAAGAGGATAAGGATCGGCAGGATCGCGACAAACGCGATCGCCATCTGTACGCCGGTGGTGGGGGTACGGGCGAGAGTCTGCATCGCGTCGGACGACATACCCGAGGCGTTGGAAGTCAAAAACTGCAGGTCGGAAACCATCCGGTTCAGCAGGTTCTGGATCCCGTACAGGTCGGTCGCCTGGGTGATATAGTACAGGCCGTTGTTCCAGTCGTTCCAGTAGGCAAGGCCGGAGAAGGTGCCGATGGTGACAAGGATCGGCTTGCCCAGCGGGATGACGATGCTGCGGAAGATCCGCATCTGGGATGCGCCGTCGATCTGGGCCGCTTCAAACAGCGCGTCCGGGATCGAGGTGGCGAAGTAGGTGCGGACCAGCAGGACGTTCATCGCGCTCATCAGGAGGCTCGGGATAATCTGCGCCCAGATGGTGTCTTTGATGTGGAAAGTGCCGGTCCACATCATGTAGGAAGGGATCAGGCCGCCCGAGAAGAGCATCGTGAAGAAGACGTAGAAGTTCCACGCCTTCCGCCCCGGCAGGTTCTTGAGCGACAGCGGGTAGGCAAACAGGGCGGTGATCAGGACATTGACCAGGGTGCCGACGACAGTATAAAAGATGGTGTGGGCGTAAGCCGACAGGATCTTATCGCCGGATTTAAAGATGTAGCTGTAGGCTTCAAACGAGAATTTCTCCGGGAAGAAGCCATACCCTTTGTTTAACAGGACGGTCTCGTCGGTCAGCGAGGACATCAGCAGCAGCACGAAAGGCAGGATGATGAAGATCGTCCAGAGGGCCATAATCACGTTTGCGGCGATCTGATAGCCGCGGTCTTTTTTCTTAAGCGCCATGGCGGTTCCTTCCTTTCTTTAGAAGAGGGCGTTATCCGGGCTGATCTTGCGAACGACCCAGTTGGAGAGGAGCACCAGGATAAAGCCGACGACCGACTGGTAGAAGCCGGCGGCCGAGGCCATGCCGACGTTGCCCAGCTTCATCAGGCCGCGGTAGACGTAGGTGTCGATGGTGTTGGTGGTCGAGTAAAGCAGGCCGGAATCCCGCGGTACCTGGTAAAAGAGGCCGAAGTCGGAGTAGAAGATGCGCCCGATCGATAAAAGGGTCAGAGTGATGACCGACGGGAGGATCTCCGGCATCGTAATGTTCCAGATCTGCTGGAACTTGTTGGCGCCGTCCAGCTCGGCCGCTTCAAAGTAGGAGGCTTCGATGCCGTTGATCGAGCTGATGTAGATCAGGCACCCGTAGCCGCTGCCCTTCCAGGTGTTGGTGATGATCAGGATGGCGGGCCAGTATTTCGGGTCGTTGTACCACATCAGCGGATCCATCCCCAGCGCCGGGAGGATCGACTTGTTGACGATGCCGTACTGCATCGAGAAGATCGCGTAGATGATGTAGCCGACGATGACCCAGCTCATCAGGTAGGGGAAGAGGATCGCCGACTGGTAGACCTTTTTGCCGGTCTTCCGGCTGATGTCGCAGATGAAGATCGCAAACAGGATACCGATGAAGGTGTTCAGGAAAATGAACGCGATGTTATACAGCAGGGTGTTGCGGGTGATGACAAAGGCGTCTTTGGTCTGGAACAGAAACTGGAAGTTCTGGAACCCGATCCACGGGGACGCGAGGATGCCTTTCTGGAAGTCGACCTGCTTGAAGGCGATGACCAGGCCGAACATCGGGATGTAGTTGTTGATCAGCAGGTAGAGGGCGCCCGGGATCATCATCAGGTAGACCGGCGTCCACTTCTTGACCTTTGCCGACAGGGACGAGCCCTTTTTTGCCGGGGCGGCGGCGTTTGTCATGGATATTCCTCCCTTTAAAAAGGCGGCAGCGGGCCGGGGAGGGGGATCCCGGCGGCCCGGCTGCCGCATTGGTCTATGGAGTGTGAAAGGGAATGGTCAGGCGGTCAGGAGACGCCGTTGGCCTCCGCCCACGCATCCAGCTGCCGCTGCTTTTCGTCCATGTATTCCTGGAGGCCGGCGGCGTAGAGCTCCTGGTTCATCTGCGGGATGATCGTTTCGGGATCGACCGCGCCGCATTCGATGGACTTCATGTAGGTATTGTAGACGTTGGTCAGCGCCGTCTGGATGTTGGCGATCTCAGGGGCGGAGGTGTCGGGGATGAAGCCGTACGCCTTGGACCAGAGGGAAGCCTCGTTGCAGGCGCGGTACTGATCCCAGACGTCCTCCGGGTTGCCTTCCCAGACCGAGCCGACAAACTGGTTCGGAAGCGCCCAGCCGACCGCCAGGTGGTAGCCGCAGTTGGTCGCGTCGACCCCTTCGGGGTAGGTGACCATGACGTCGGAGCCTTCCATCTTGACATAGTGCTGGCCTTCGATGCCGAAGTTCAAGAGGTCTTCAAATTCGCCGCTGGTGAAAGCAAATTCGAGGAATTCCATCGCCTTGACCGGGTCTTCCGACTGGTGGGCGATACCCCAGTTGACAAAGTTGATCCGGTCGGAACCGATGACGTCCCATTCGGGATAGAGCACCTGGGTGACCAGCTCGCGGGCGGTCAGGGATTCTTCCTGCGCCAGGAAGCCGGGCTTGATGGGCGAGAAGTAGCAGAACGCGTTGCCCGCCTTCATCAGGTTGGAAGAAGTCTCGGTGGTGGTGGCGGCGTCCAGCATGACCCAGCCGTTTGTATACCACTCGTGGATGATCTTCGCCATATCCATATAGTAGTCGGTCTCAAACAGGTTTTCCACTTCGAGAGTCAGGTTGTCCGGGTCGTCCATCATCAGGACGCCGAAGGAGTCGTTGAGGTAGTCGAAGGGATAGAACTTGGTGACCATGTTGCAGCCGACGACGACGTTTAACTCCGGATTGGCCTCATGGACCTGGGTGAACGCGTCGGTCAGGTCTTCATAGGTGCTCCAGTTTTCGTAGTCCAGCCCCAGCTCGTCGACGATGTCCTTGCGCATGACGATGCCGGCGGTGCCCATCGCTTCCTTCTGGGAGGGGATGCCGTAGAGGACGCCGTTGATCTGGCCGCCGTAAGTCTGGGTCTCGCCGACCGCTTCAATAATGCCGGAACCGTATTCTTCCAGCAGGTTTGTGCCGTTCCAGTCGAGGAGATTGAGGACAAGCCCCTGGGAGACATAGGCGGAAGCCTGGGTCGCGTAGGTCGGGACGATGTCCAGCTTTTCGCCGCCGGTCAGCATCAGGCGGATGCGGTCGGTCCAGTCGCCGAAGCCCAGCTGGATGCCGTTGAAGGACATATTCAGTTCTTCCATCGTCAGCTCGTTGATGGCGTCCATGACCGCCTGGTAGTCGGGCTGGTCGGCCGGTCCGGGATAGCACATCGTGATCTGGTAGACGCCGTCCGAAGAGGCGGTTTCGCCGGAATCGGACGCTTCTGCGGAATCGCCCCCGGTCGAAGCGGTCTCGGAAGCGGGGGTCGAACCGGAATCAGCCGCGGGGGCAGAGGTTTCCCCGCCGCCGCAGGAAACAAGCGCGCCAGCGGAAAGGGAGGCGGCCAGCAGGAAAGCGAAAATTCTCTTTTTGTTCATACGATCACCTCATAGAGAAGTTTGGGTGGTTTTCACTCTGGAATTATTATAGCATGTGGAAAGGCGGGTTTCATTCAAAAACTAGCACTTCTCTTTCAAAAACCAGACATATTTTATTTTCGATTTCCGTCATAACAGACAGTATTTACATGGAAGAGCTGGCTATAATGCCCGATTTTTCGAAAACTGGATGTATCTTTTCCGCCGATGTCCCGATTTTATAAATCCGGATTTTAAAAATCCGGAGGCCGGGCGGCGGAAAAGACCGCGGAATTTCGTCAAAATCTATTGCCAATATTTGCAGATTTTTGTATAATAGATAGAGCGGAAGGGGGAAGGCGGAATGAAAAAACTGCGTCAGCGGCTGCCGGTGCTGTTTGCGGTCATGATGCTGCCGGTACTGGCCTTTACCATCCTTTCCCTCTGGATAACCGTCCGGGATATGCGGCAGGGGGTCATTGAAGCGAACCGTTCGGCCCTTTCCTATTATACCCGGGAGCTGGACGCCGACCTGACGTCGCTGGAAAGCTACCTTTTAACGTTTGCGGTCTACGGGGACGGGGTCAGCGACCTGAGAAGCCCGGATGCAAACGTCCGGATGCTCGCCCAGGCGGAGGCGTTTGAGCGGCTGCGGCAGGACTTCGATATCTACGGGGCCGACCTGATTTTCTATTACGCGCCTTCTTCCGGCGCGTATACGACCGTCTATTCGCAGGAGATCGACTACCGGGGCGCTGTCGGGCTGCGGGAGACGTTTACCGGCCGGTATGAGGAGCTGCTGACCGGCCACCGCTGGCGGGTGGGCCGGCTGAGCGGGCGGGCGTGCCTGTACTATATTGCCCTGACGCAGGTCAACGGGCCGCTGGTTTACGGGGCGGTCATGGACATCGCCGCCCTGCAGAGGCGCCTGACCGCTTCGCCGGAGACAGCCGTCTATCTGACCGGGCCGGAGGGCGCGGTTTTAAACGGCGCCGGGACCCTCCGGCAGGAAGGGATCGTCCTGGAACCGGGGAAAGGGCGGACGTACGCCGACGGGGGCTGGATGGTCATCCGGGAAGAAGGGGAAAAGGGCTTTACCCTCTGGGAAACCTTCCCCAGCGCGCCTTTCCTCGGCAGCGGCTCCTTCCCGCTGTTCGCGGGGCTGGCGGCGCTGATGCTGTTGGTGCTGGCGGGGGCGATGTACCTGATCCGGCGCTGGGTGCTGCGGCCGCTCTGGGCGATCGAAAAGGGCCTGAAGCGGTTTTCGGCGGGGGAACTGGATTATAAGCTGGACCCTGCCGGCGTCCCGGAGGAATACGCCCGGGTCAACGCCGCCTTCAACCGGATGACCGGGCAGATCAAGGAACTGAAGATCCAGGTCTATGAGGAAAAGCTGCGGCAGCAGCAGGCGGAACTGAACTTCCTCTATATGCAGATGCGCCCGCACTTTTTCTTAAACGCCCTGACAACGGTCGGGAACTTCGCCCGGCTGGGCCAGCAGGAAAACCTCTACCGGTTTATCGGTTTCCTCGCCCGGTATATCCGCTATTCCCTCCGGCGGCACAATTCTCCGGTGCCGCTGCGGGAAGAGGTCGGGCACATCGAAAACTACATTGAAATGGTGGGGCTGCAAAGCCCCGGCTCGGTGATGCTGATGACGGACATCCAGGACGAGGCGGCGGACTGCCGCATCCTCCCCTTTTCGGTGTACACCTTTGTGGAAAACAGCGTCAAGCACGCCCTCTCCCCGAAAAAGATGGTTTCGGTCTTCCTCTCGGCGAGGGTGGAGGGGGATGCGCTGCTGGTCACGGTCGAGGACGACGGCCCCGGCTTCCCGCCGGAGGCGGTCCGGCGGTTCAGTGACCCCGCCTGGCTGGACAGCCCGGGCGGCGACCACATCGGCGCCCGCAATGTTAAAAAGTCGTTCCGGCTGCTCTATGGGGATAAGGCGTCGGTGACGCTGTCAAACGCCTTCCCGTCGGGGGCGCGGGTGGAACTGCGGCTGCCGGCTGACCGGCTGCCGCAGGAGGGCCAGAAGGAGGAATTACCTTGACGGTTTTACTGGTAGACGACGATTTAAGCACCCTGCAGATGCTGCTCCAGACGATCGACTGGGACAGGCTGGAGATCGAGACCCGCCGGACGGCGTCCAGCGCCGAGGCGGCCAGGGAGATCTTCCGGGCCGAACCGGTCGACATTATGGTCTGCGACATTGAGATGCCGGGCGGCAGCGGGATCGACCTGATGAAATGGGTGCGGGAAGAGGGCTACCAGACCCGCAACATCTTCCTCACCAACCATACCCGCTTCCACTACGCCCAGACGGCGATCAAGCTGGACACCGTCGACTTTATC